>CAYHCN010000030.1:0-11363 GCA_964354945.1 uncultured Eubacteriales bacterium | reverse complement strand
GTGTTCGCCGCCCGCGTGCTCTGCCACCGCATCGAGGTCCGCACGCTGGTCGCCGGCCACCAGCGCGACGACCACGTTCGTGTCGTCAACGACGAACACCAGCGTCTTCACGATCTGCCCCAGCTCGCACCCCATGCGGTCGGCGGCCTGCTGTGCCGTCTTGGTGGAATGCGGCTCGAACTCGAAGAGTCCCTCGGCAAGGCCGCGGGCCTCCAGATACGCCCGGACTCGCTCACGCGAGCCGGCCTTTCGCGGTTGCTGTGTCACTTCACGCTCCGGGTACGGGGGCTTGGCGAGGGCTGCGCAGCGGAAGGCGCAGGCTTTCGAGCACGTTCTCGAGGTTCTCGGTGATCATCGCGAGCGAGCGCAGCTCGAGCTGCATGAGCGGGTAGAGCGGATCGCCCTTCGCGACCGCGAACCCCTGCTTCGCGAGGAACTCCATGTCGATCATCGGACGCGCCTCAGCCGAGGACTCGGATCCGGAGTACGCGAAGGCCTGGACGGTTCGCTCGCCGCGGAGGGCGAGGTCGCGCAGCGCGGCCTGGAGAAGTACCTTGCCAAGCCCATGGCGCAGCGACTCGGGATCGACGTGGATGCATGCGATGAGCGGGATACGCGGATCGTCGGGAGCAGACGCGAACGTGAACGCCTGCGGGAAGTAGACGCTGGGTGCGTACTTCACGAAGCCGAGCACGACGTTGTCCTCGGTGACCACGCGACCACACTCGCCCCACTCGTCGGTGACCCTCACGTACCACGCCCTGAGCAGCTCCGCGTTGCACTCGGCGCTGCAGCGTCGCTCGAGCGAGCGCGGGGACTCCCAGAACGAGCAGGACGCGCAGCCCAGGGGCAGCTCGGCAAGGTCGGGGAGGTTCAGGGGGCGGAGCTTGCGGGCCATCGCTAGTCGCCCTCGTCGCTCATCGCGCCGGCGACTTCGTCGCGGATCGACTTCAGCCATCCGATGGCCTTCTTGCCGGTCTCGCTCTGCGTGGCGACTTTCGCGGCCGACTTCCCGTAGGCCGCCGCGGTCTTGGCGCCCTTGGCCGCACTCGCCGCAAGCTCGACGGCGCCGTCGACCGCTGCCGAGGCCACCTCGCCTGCCATCACGGTCGCCGCTGCCGCTGTCTTGCCCGCGGAATCGGCGATACCGCCCGAAAGATCGACCTCCACCGCCGAGTCGGAGACGACGATGGCCTCGCCGTCGAAGCCCCGCACGAGGCCCGCATCAACGTCGCGCACCCCGATCGCGGAGTCTGCCACCGCGCCGCCCGAGAGCCGGACCGCCCCGATGGCGCCCGTCTCGGGGTCGAAGCCCGCGTCCACGAGCCTGCCGAGAGCCTCGCCCGACTCCGAGCGAACGGGCATGTGGCGCCACACCACCGTGGTGTCCCAGTCGATGCCGAGGCGCCTTGCGGCACGGCCGCCCCACGCATCACGCTCGTCGGCGACGATCACTTTCGAGGAGGTGATCCGGCACCGGTCTAGCGCGAGGAACTGCGCCGAGCGCTCGATGACCAGGGCGACATCGGGCCGATCGACCTGCAGGCCGACGACGTGCATCCCATCGGACGCGACGAGCACGTGCTTCACCCAACCCACCCGTTTGGCCTTCTTGCGTCCCGGCTTGATGACCGGGAGGCCGTCGACCTCCTTGAACGAGCGCACCGAGCCCCCCTACGCAAACCATCGGGCCGGCGTCCGCAAGGACACCGGCCCGCGCATGTCGAGCCATTCTTGTATGGTACGCGCGCCAACGCGCCGGCGGAACCGACCTAGCGACGCTTCCAGTTCGCGGACCTAGACCTCGGGGACGGTCTCGACAGCCGACTCGGCCGGCTTGGCGACCTTCTCCTGCGCGTAGTCGACGCCCTTGACGGCCTTGTCGGCAGCGACATCGACGCCGCGCTTGGCGCCCTCGGCGGCCTTGCCCACGGCTTCCTTGACGGCCGGCGCGTTCTTCTCGACCTGCTCCTGCAGGCGTGCGCGGGCGGTGTCGATCTGCTCGCGAACCTGCTCGCTGGTCTGCGCGACCTTCGCCTTGCCGGTGCCGTAGAGCTCGGAGGCCTTGTCCACGCCGCTCTCGTACATGTCGACGCCCTGATCCCAGTACTCGCCTGCGCGAGTCGCGATGATCTCGCGAGTCTCACGTCCCGGACGGGGGGCGAACAGGATACCGAGAGCGGCGCCGACGATGCCGCCAAGCAGGAAGGCCGCGAGGAATCCGCCACCCCTGCGGTAGTAGTCTTCGTACATTCGAGCACCTCCACATTCGATGTCGGCCATTACGCACTGAAAGAAATCCCGGCCTCATCCCCAGCCGGGTCCCTCGAACCGTCTATACCCGTATGGCTCGTCGCTCGCAGCGCCTCACCGGCGGGTAAGTGCGGCTCCTACAATCCTAGATACCACATCTTGGAAACTCATACCCGCTGCTTGAGCAGCCATTGGTAGGAGTGATGTCTCGGTCATGCCCGGCGAGGTGTTCGATTCGAGCACGAGGGGGCCCGCGCTCGCGTCAACGACCATGTCGACGCGGGACACATCGCGACAGCCCAGGAGCCGGTGGACCTCGGCTGCGAGGCGCTCGACTTCAGCGAGGACGGCCGGATCGAGGCGGGCGGGCACGAAGTAGTCGGTCTCGCCACGCGTGTACATCGCCGAGAAGTCGAACAGCCCCGATTTCGCCTCGATCTCGACCGGCGGCAGCACGGTCGCGTCGTCGCCGCTGCCGAGCACGGAGACCGCGAGCTCCGCGCCGTCGATCCACTTCTCGACCAGCGCAGCATCCGCGTAGCCGAGCGCGGTGAGCAGCGCCTCAGCGAGCTCCTCGGGCCGTTCGACCTTTGTCAGGCCCAGAGCCGAGCCCTGCTCGGTCGGCTTCACGACGAGCGGGAAGTCGCCCACGGCACCAGGTACGAGGTCGAGCGCGGCTGCAGCGCCCATCTCCTTGAACGCGTCCGACGTGAGAGTGATCCACGCAGGAGTGGGTATGCCCGCCTGAGCGAAGAGGTGCTTGGTCACGGACTTGTCCCACGCGAGGTAGCTCGAAACGACGCCGGGCCCAGTGTACGAGACGCCGAGGAACTCCAGCAGCTCCTGAATGCTGCCGTCCTCGCCGTACTTTCCGTGCAGCGCGATGTAGGCGGCGTCGGGACGCTCGCTGCGCAGTGTGTCCACGAGGTCGGGAGTCACGTCGAGCGAGAGCACGTAGTAGCCAAGCGCTTCGAGCGCGTCGGCCACGCGCTTGCCGCTCGCCAGCGAGACCTCCCGCTCGAGCGAACGGCCCCCCATGAGGACGGCGATCTTCTCACGCATCAGGCAGCCCCCTCCACTCGCCCCGGCAGAGCGCCGGCACGGATGAACGCGCGGTAGAGCTCGAGGCGGTCCTCGAGCACCTCACCGAGGCGCCGGATCCCCTCGGTGATCGCCTCGGGCTCAGCGTAGCAAAAGGCCAGACGCATGCAGTTGAGTCCTTCGCCGTGCGGGAAGAACCCGGTTCCGGGCACGAAGGTGACCCCGTGCTCGACCGCCTCGGCGAGCATCGCCTGGGTGTCGAGGAAGCTCGGCAGCTCGACCCACACGAAGAATCCGCCCTCGGGATGCGTCCAGGTGGCCTCGGGCGGGAAGTACTCCTCGAGAGCGGCGAGCATCGCGTTGCGGCGCTCGGCGTACGCGGCCGCCAGACCCTGGAGCACCTTGCGCCACCGGGTGCCCGCGAAGTATCGCTCCACGGTGACCTGGGCGAACGCCGATCCACAGAGGTCGGCGGCCTGCTTGGCGAGGAGCACCTTCGCCAGTATCGGCCGCGGCGCGATCATCCAGCCCAGCCGAAGACCGGGCGCGAAGATCTTGCTGAACGTCCCGAGGTAGATGACCTCGTCGTCGAGCGCGCGCAGCGGCTTCATGTGTCCGCCCTCGAACCGCAGCCGCCCATAGGGGTCGTCCTCGATCACCGGGATGTCGTACTCCCTGGCAAGCTCAAGAAGTCGGCGCCTGCGCTCGGCCGAGAGCGTCACACCGGCGGGGTTCTGGAAGTTCGGGATCGTGTAGATGAACTTGGCTCCCTGCGGTCCAAGCCGCTTGAGCTCCTCCTCCAGGGCATCGACACGCATGCCATCGGCGTCCATCGGGATACACCGGATGTCGGGCTGGTACGCGGAAAACGCCTGCAGCGCGCCGACGTAGGTCGGGCCCTCGGTGATCACGATGTCGCCGGGATCGAGGAACGTCTTCGCGAGGAGATCGAGCGCCTGCTGCGCACCTGCTGTCACGACGATGTCGTCGGCCTGCACGCGGACGCCGATCTCGGCCATCAGCTCGGTGATCAGCGCCCGCGTCTCCACACGTCCCTCGCTCGAGCCGTACTGGAGCGCGGCCGCGCCCTCGTGACGGACTGCCTCGTATGCCGCGGTCGCGGCGGCCTCGGCGGGAACGCGGTTCACGTCGGGCATGCCGCCGGAGAAAGAGATGATGTCGGGGCGGGATGCCGCCGCGAACAGGTCGCGAACGGCGCTCGTGCGCACCGTCGCCATGCGTTCGGCATAGCGGCCACTCCACCGATCGAACACGACACGTGCGGTACCCATGTCTCGCTCCGCTCACTCGAAGACACAAACACCCCCGCGCCGACAGGGCGAGGGGGCATCGCGGTACCACCTGTCTTCGCCTCGCCTCGACGACGATCCGCCGAGAAGTGAGCGAGGCCTCGTTTCCCCGGGATACCGGTCCGGGACCCGACCCGCTTCCGGCTGCGCCTATCGCCGCACTGCCCTGGCGGGGGACTTGGGAGGGGTGGCCGGGCTGATGGCGCCCTCTTCCCTCACGTCCGTGGTGTTCTTGTGCCGCGACCCGCAGGCCGCGATGTTCGGCGAAGCGTAGCACCGTGCTTCGCCGCAGGTCAAAGTGCGTCGGCGGACGGACGTCCTACTCGGCAGGCGGAGAGGCGCGCTTTGCGCGCCACGCCGTCCACCCGATCCACCCGATGATCACGAGCTGCTCGGCAACGAAGCCGACCGCGCCGAGGGTAAGCAACCTCCCCGTCACCTCGGGTGGGGCACCCAGGGCCACCGAGATCCAACCCGCAGCCATGAGCACGATGAACAGGATGGTCACGCTGACCACGAGCAGCGCTCGGAGCCACGTGGCGCGATCGGCTCGGCGGCGGGTGACCACGAGGATCGACGCCGCGAGGGCACCGTACGCGAGCATACCCAGGGTGATGCCCGCAGCGACGTAGTGCGCCCTGACCGGAAGCTCCTCCGCCACGCCCGCTGCCTCCTCGCAAGATCGGCGCATACCGGGTGCACCCCGATGGCGTCCGACACAGTCTAGGGCAGCCGACGCACGTCCTGAAGCCGAATGACGGCCGCATCGACATCCGGGGTCGGCGCCTCGCCGAACAGCCAGTCAACGACCGCGACCGCCTCCTTCAGCGCCCCGAGCGCGACGAGGTCGTCATCGTAGGCCAGCACCACGCGGAAGACGCCGCGCCCGTCTCGACCGAAGTCCCACGACGTCTCGCCCTTGAGCCATCGGGGCGACCCCGAAAGCGCCATGAGCTCCTCGGCGACGTGCTCGAGCAGATGGGGCGTCTCCGTGTCGGCGAGTTCCTGGGCAAAGGTCAGCCCCGCGTCGTTGTCGCACCGGTGCTTCGCAAGCCCGGGCAGAAGCTGGATCAGCCGGTCGGGGATCTCGGGCACGGCCGAGGTGCGCAGGCGGGCCTCGTCGACAACGCGAACGACCGCCTCGAGCCGCCCGTCGGCGACATCGACGCGGTCGATTGCAAGCACGGGCACGAGCGAGCGTGCCTACGCGGGAGGTGGCGTCATCCGGCGCGCCTGTCGCGCGGCGCGGCGCGCGCCGGCGCGGCTGCCGAAGAAGTACGCCATGGACAGACCGACGCCCAACGCGACCGCCACGATCGTCACGGTGCGAGTCATCGGAGCAGCTGCAACGTCCTTGACCGTCTGCTTGGCCTGCGCGCTCGCGAGGTCGCGCACGCGCTCCGCACGCATCTTGACGTCTTCCATGGTGAGGATCTCGGGAGGCGCTTGTGTGGTCGATTGCGCGCTCATAGACTCTGCTTCCTCGCTTCCATTCTTCCGCGGATCACCAAGATCACGATGATGCCGACTATGAGCAGCACGCCGCCGACCACGAACATCGCGGCAATCCAGCCGATGAAGTGCGCCAGCAGCATCAGAAGCCCGACGGCGATGAACGCGATGCCGAGGAAGATGGTGAGAGCCATCGCAAGCAGGACGGCAACGTCGATCGCGGTGTCCTTGACCGGGACGATCGCCTTGTCACGAACCGCCGCGCCTATCTCCTGGCGGGCGTAGGCGACCGAGGTCTGCACGAAGTCGACCGAAGCGTCGATGACCGAGCGAGGTTCCCCGTCGCCCTCGGGCGCACCTCCGACACCCGGTTCAGGTCCCCCCGGCACCGGGCCCGGCGTGGCGCCCGGCGCAGCATCGGATGCAGCACCAGGTGCGGGACCGGGCGCACCCGGTGTGGTCTCGTCCACCATGAGCCGCCTCCTCGCGACGGGTCCAAGTCCATGCAGAGCATACCCATTCACCTGGAAGCGCAGGTCAGACAACGGCTGCGCCGAGGTGCGCGGGCAAGCTCGTTCTGAGGATACCGTACGGGAGGACAAGAAGGCCCGGCGCACAAGCACCGGGCCTTCCGATTCCCTTAGACGCGAGGTGCGTCTAGATGGTCGACCAGCGCGAGCGGGCCCAGCCGGCGCCCCGGGACTTGATGCCACGACCCATTCGCTTGATGGAGTAGATCGGGTTGAGGCGCTGGGCCTTCGTCCCGTATCCCCGATCCATCTGCAGCAGGCCGAGGTAGCCGTCGTGGTGATTCAGGCCAGCTCTGGCCCCTCCGCGGCTCTCGCCCCAGATCGCCCGCAGCGTCATGTTCACGTTGGCGGCGGTGCACACCTTGTAGTGGCCCTTGTAGCGCCTGGTCCGGTCGACCTTCTTGTACGACGCGATGACGTACGGCCTCCAGAAGCGGTCGGAAGCCGCCTTGCTGTGGAACCCGCTCGGCCAGCGCTTGGCGACCCTCAGCTTGACGGTCGAGCCGACGGTGCGACGCTTCTTCACCGGGGTCTGGCCGATGACCGTGCCCGACTTCTTCGTCGAGTAGGCGCGAGTGACTTTGACCTTGAGCTTTCGGGCCCTTAGGCGCTTGATCGCCACGCGCTTCGTCTTGCCCATGACGCTTGGCACGACGACGGTCTTCTTCGCGGCCGGGGCTGCAGCCGCAGGCGCCAGCGGTGCAGCGGCTGCGGTCGTCGTGGCAATGGTCGTAGCAGTGGCTTCCACGGTGGCCGTGACCTCAGCTGTCGCGGTGGCCTCGGCGGTGGCGCTCGCGTCGACGGTCGTGGAAAGAGCGTCAACGGACGGCGGGATCATCTCGCCGTACGCACGCTCGGGGTTGCTCGCGGCGAACGTCGTCGACGAGACGAGGATCGCCACGAGCACGCCGAGGCTGACCACGAGTGACGCGGTCTTCCCGGCGATCTTGGTACGCGTAGTCACACGAAACCTCCCGTGCAGGGGACATTGCAGACGGCCACACGGAGGCACGACGGCGCACTGCGCCGAGGACAGCAGGTTGTGTTACTGGGAATGGAGTGGAGAAGCTGCCACGTGCCCGGTGGACAACAGCGTCTCGGCCGTCATCGAAAACACCAGAGCAACGCTATGCTCTTCGAGTTGACCTGTGATGCTGGTTCGGTTGATCTCCGCTCTCACACTCAGCGGTTCTGGCCGATCCGATCGGATTGCGCGCGCTCCGGCATCCGCTGGCGCAGGTCACTCGGCCGTTCCGATCGTCTGACGGCCGAACACCTGCGGACACCCGTGTCCAATAGGTCCGGCGATACTAGCAGGGATGTTGCCATTCTGACAACTCGGAGCCGACACTGTGTCAGAAACCGAGGGCCGTCCTCGCGTCTTTGAGGACGGCCCGTCGTCGTCTCGATGGACCCACAGCGGACCCGTCGTCGCCAGCTACTTGGTAGCAGTCGTCTCCTGACCCGCGAGCCGGCTCAAGACGTTCCCGAGCTCCTTGATCCTCGCGCCATAGGTCGCCCAGTCACCGGCCTTCTGCGCCGTGATCGCCTGCTGGTAGAGCTGCGCCGCACGGCGCGCTGTGGCCGCCACGCCATCGCCGGCCCCGCCAGCCGTCCCCGTGGTGCCGGTCGAACCGGTCACACCTCCGGCACCAGCCGCTGGCTCCTCGGCGCCGAAGATCTTGAGCAGCGCCGCCTCGAGCGTGTCCTCCATCGCGACCTTGTCGGAGTAGGAGACCACGACTCGGGTGAGCTGAGGAATGGCCGTCTGCTCGGACTGGAGATACAGCGGCATGATGTACACGATCGAGTTCTTGATCGGGATCACGAGCATGTTGCCGAAGATCGCTTCGCTCCCCCGCTGATTCCACAGCGACAGCTGCGGAGAGATCGCCGCGTCCTGGTTCACCCGCGCGAGAACCTGCTCGGGGCCGAGGACCACGCGCTCCTTGGGGAACAGGTACACCGTCCGCTCGCCGTACTTCTCGGGATCGGAGTTCGCGGCGACCCATCCGATCATGTTCGCACGGTTGCGCGGCGTGTACGGCTGCATGAGGTAGAAGTGCTCCTGAGCTTCGCCGGGCAGCCTCATGAGCACGAAGAACGGCTCGATGGGCTTGCCGGCGCCCTGGTTCGGGATCGCCCAGGAGTCCTCCTTGTTGTAGAAGACCCGCGGGTCGGTCATGTGGTAGTTGCGGTACACCTCGGCCTGCGCCGAGAACAGGTCGCTCGGGTAGCGGAAGTGCTCCCGGATGGCCTGGGGGATCTGCGTCGCCGGCGTGAACAGCGACGGGTAGACCTTGCCCCACGCCTGCAGCACGGGATCCTTGGGGTCGAACGCGTACAGCTTCGTGGTGCCGTCGAAGGCGTCGATGACGACCTTCACCGAGTTGCGCAGGTATGTGAGATCGCTGTTCGGCAGCGGCTCGGAGTACGGGAAGAACGCCGACGTGGTGTACGCGTCGATGACCCATGCGATTCGCCCGTCGATCAGGACGGGATACGGATCGCTGTCGAGTTCGAGGAATGGCGCGAGAGTCTTCACTCGCTCGCGGATGTTGCGCCGGAACACCATGCGGCTGTCGGGCCGCAACGACTGCGAGAACAGGATCTGCCCCCCGTCGCTCATCGTGATCGCCCACGCCAGCCGTCGGAAGATCGAGCCGACAGGGACGCCGGCCTTGCCTTGGTACTCATAGGTCGCGTTGCGCTCGCCGAGCGGGTAGTCGAACTCGCGGGTCAGCGTGTCGAGGATGACGTAGTTGTCGGTGCGCTCACCGAAGTAGATGCGCCCTTGCTTGGTGACGAGGTTCGTGTCGGTCCTCGGCGGGACATCGCCGATGATCATTCTGGGAAGGCCGCGCGAGTCGGCCCCGTTCACCGGGCTCATCACCAGGCCGAAGCCGTGGGTGTAGACGAGGTGGCGGTTGAGCCACGTCTGGGCCGCCTCAGGAAGCTTGTCGGCGTTGACCTCGCGCGCCGCGACGAGGACCTGCCGCGTGTCGGCGGCCGAGGTCCCCACAGCCGATGCCGCTGAAGCAGTCTTCGGCTCGATGCGGTAGCGGTCCACGTCGACGTCGGGGAATTCGTAGTACTGCCGCAGTGCCTGAAGCTGGGCGTAGACCTTGTCGGCGACCTCGGGGTTCCACAGGCGCACGTTCTGGAGCGTCGCCCGGTCGGCGATGATGTCGGCAGCGGTGAGGTCCTCCTTCGCCGGGAACGCTCGGCCCTTTACATCGGCTAAGCCGAAGGCGGTACGCGTCATCGCGATGTTGCGCTTGATGTAGAGCGCTTCCTTCTCGACCTCGTTCGGCTTGACGATGAACTGCTGCATGAGCGCGGGCCAGACCCCGCCGATGAGAACAGCAGCGCCGACCCACACCCCCACCGCGATGAGCGGCAGGCGCCACCCCTGATACCTGATGTTGAGCAGCAGGATGACCGCCGAGACGATCGAGATGACGATCAGGATGCGGTATGCGGGAAGCTGCGCGTGCACGTCGGTGTACGACGCGCCAACGACTTGCCCTCTCGGCGAGAAGTCGAGGCCGTAGATGTCGAGCCAGTAGTTGAACCCCTGCACCAGCACGATGAGTGCGAGCAGCACCGACAGGTGCGCCTTCACGTGCGGCGCGAACCCCTGCAGCTTGGCCCAGGGCTGGATGGCCCCATCGATGAGGTGGACGACGAGGGTCAGGATCGCGGTGAGGATGAGCACGCCCATGAGCCAGCTCGAGAGGGCGCGCAGCGCGGGGTACTGGAACACGAAGAACCCGACGTTGCGCCCGAACTGCGGATCGGCGAGCGGGAACTGAACCCCCGTCAGCGCGACGCGGAAGGTCCGCCACTGGGCCGCCATCGTCGTCGCGTTGACCCACGAGAAGAGCAGCGTGACGACGATGATGGCGCGATCGATCCACGGACTGATGCGCTCCCTCGCGACGAGCAGCGCTTCCTCCCACGCCTGCGTGACCTCGCCGGGGCGAAGGGCGGGGCCCGCCTTCGGGGCCATCCTCCTGGCGATGCGCAAGTTGGTGAACAGGATCGCGAACGTCAGCACGAAGAACACCGCGCCGATCACGAGAGGACTCAGGACGTTCGTCCACCACAGCTCTCGCTGGGCGAGCTCGCCGAACCACAGCCAATCGATCCACACCCGGGCGCCCCAGCGCACGAGCGGCCATATCACGAAGGCGATCAGCAGGAGAGCGCCGCACCCGATCGCGGTCCGGCGCTGCCGCGGTGTCGAACCGCCGCCCCGCCCGCTGCTACCAGGGCGTGGCCCACGCATCTTGCTCGGGTCGAACGGGATGGTGACGTGCGGCTGCGGAGGGCGTACGTCGCCCTGACTGTCGCTCATCTGGCCTCCAGAGAGTGGGGAGATCTCACACGAAGTCTTCGACTTGGATGTTCATCATCCTCGGGTCGATACATCCCCGAACCGAGATGTCCTCAACAGTCGATAGATCGAGGTCACTCGGCTCGACGAGCTGCCCGTCGGCTGCGGCGATGACCCGAACCACGGGACGAACGGGGTCGGCGCGGTTCGCCGTGAGCACGATGGCGACCTCGTTCGTGGACAGCCGAACCGCCGAGCGCGGCGGGTAGACGCCCATGAGGGTGATGAAGAGCCGCACCAACCCGGGGTCGAGCGAGGAGCCCGCCGAACGCACCAGCATGAGCATCGCTTCGTCCTGGACGCGCGCCGCCGAGTAGCTCCGCCGAGAGGTCATCGCGTCGTAGGAGTCGGCGACCGCAACGATGCGGCTGGCGAGGT
>CAYHCN010000029.1:0-11367 GCA_964354945.1 uncultured Eubacteriales bacterium | reverse complement strand
ACCTCTCGGCGTGAAGGTCACCCGTATCGCCAGTGGCCTGCCTGTCGGCGGCGAGCTCGAGTACGCCGACGAAGTCACCCTCGGCCGTGCGATGGAGTGTCGCCGGGAGATGTGACCGCCGGGGTGCCCCCGTGACCGCCCCGGGGCAGGATTCTCTCGGCAGGCGGTGTACTCTTATGGACACGCGAGGGATGTATCAGGCGCGAGGGGCCGCCTGCGAGAAGGCGCTCGGGAAACCGGGCGCATATCCATCTTCCAGCCGTTCACCGACGCTTCGCATCCACTCACCGTGCGTGGTATGCCGCTTGCCGCCGTCACGAGGTTCCGTCCGTATCCTGTACTGACCGCCTGACGGCCCTGTTCGGCACACCCTCGCGGGCCGAGGCGACGACGATACGAAAGGGGGCGCCATGCAGGAGCTCACCGAGATCCGGTGGCATGCGCGCGCCGGGCAAGGTGCCGTTACGGCGGCCAAACTTGTCGCGGAGACCGCGCTGTCCCAGGACCTGTACATGCAGGCCATGCCCGAGTACGGGCCCGAGCGAATGGGTGCGCCGATCAAGGCGTTCACCCGCATCAGCGGCGAGCCCATCGAGATCCACAACAACATCGAGAACCCGGACGTGGTCTGCGTTCTCGACGAGACACTGCTCGACGTCATCGACGTCACCGAGGGCATCGTCGACAACGGCGCGGTCATCATCAACACCTGCTCGCCGCCTTCGGCAGTGCGCAAGGTCCTCGGCGTGGCGGATACGGTCACGGTTGCGTGCATCGACGCTTCCGGCATCGCGATGGACACCATCAAGCGCGACATCCCCAACACGCCGATGGTCGGAGCGCTCGCCCGGGTGGCAGGGGTCGTGCACCTCGATGCCGTCAAGGGGCTTCTGGCCAAGACGTTCGGGAAGAAGTTCGGCCAGGACATCATCGACGCGAACCTCGCCTCGGTGATTCGCGCGTACGAGGAGGTGAACGTCGGATGACCAAGTTCGATATCGGCAGCATGCCCGAGTGGACCGCCGAGGAGTACCCCCGCGGCGCTGTGATCCCCGAAGGCGGGACGTCCGACCAGTACGTCACCGGTGGGTGGCGTTCTGAGCGCCCCGTCCGCGACGACGACAAGTGCACCCAGTGCCTGCTGTGCTGGGTGTTCTGCCCCGACACTTCAGTCCGGGTCAAGGACGAGAAGGTCTACGACTTCGACTACGACCACTGCAAGGGTTGTGGCATCTGTGCAAACGAGTGCCCCTCCGACGCCATCGTGATGGTGCCCGAGGGTTGCGAGCTCAGGGAGGCGAAGTAGATGGCCGAGCAGACCACCCTTGCCACCACCGGCAACTCGCTCGTCGCTGAAGCGTTCCGGCAGTGCGCTCCCGACGTGGTGGCGGCCTACCCCATCACCCCGCAGACCGCGATCGTCGAGGACTTCGCCAAGTTCGTCGCCCAAGGGCGCGTGCACACCGAATACGTGACCGTCGAGTCGGAGCACTCCGCGATGTCGGCGTCGATCGGCGCATCGGCCGCAGGCGCGCGAGTCATGACCGCGACGTCGTCTCAGGGCCTCGCGTACATGTGGGAGATGCTCTACATCGCGAGTGGCCTGAGGTGCCCGATCGTTCTGGCGAACGCGAACCGCACCCTTGCCGCGCCTATCAACATCCACTGCGACCACTCGGACGTGATGGGCGCGCGTGACGCGGGCTGGATCATCTTGTTCGCCGAGACGGCCCAGGAGGCCTACGACAACACGATCATCTCCGTCCGCATCGCCGAGCACCCCGATCTCCTGCTGCCGGTGATGGCCACGCTTGACGGTTTCATCACCACCCACTCCATCGACCGAGCCCAGATCATGGACGACGACACGGTCAAGGCGTTCGTCGGGGAGCGGACTCCCGAGTTCGCGCTGCTCGACTACGAGAACCCCGTCTCCCACGGCAACTTCGCGGGTCTGGGGGGCACCTTCTTCGAATTCAAGAAGGCCCAGCGGCTGGTGTTCGACTCCGCCATGCCCATCGTCAAGCAGATGGGCGACGAGTGGGCCAGGATCTGCGGCCGCTCCTTCGAGGTCGTCGAGAGCTGGGGCATGGAGGATGCCGAGGTCGCCGTCGTGGTTGTCGGCTCGACGGCCGGCAACGTCCGCCACGTCGCGCGCGAGCTTCGCGCCGACGGCGTGAAGGCGGGGGTCGTGAAGATCCGCGTGTTCCGACCGTTCCCCGCCCGCGAGCTCGCCGAGGCGCTGAAGAACGTGAAGGCGATCGGCGTGATGGACCGCTCCGATTCGCTCGGCGCCGAGGGTGGGCCGCTCTTCCTCGAGCTTCGCAGCGCCCTGTACGACATGGGCTGCCGCATTCCGATGATCGACTACGTCTACGGCCTCGGCGGCGCGGACGTCCGGCTCGAACTCATCCGCGAGGTCTACACGGACCTCGCCGACCTGGCCGCAGGATCGCCGGCACCGCTCGGCATCACCTACCTCGGCGCGAAGTAAGGAGTGACGATGGCGACGATCAAAGAGCTATCGCACAACGAGGATCTGCTCGCCGGCGGCCACCGACTGTGCGCCGGATGTGGCGCATCGATCGCGGTGCGCCAGGTTCTTCTTGCCGGTGGCGACAACGCTGTCGTGACCGGGTGCGCGACGGGCTGCCTCGAAGTGTCCACCACGATCTACCCCTATACCGCGTGGAAGGTGCCGTTCATCCACAGCGCCTTCGAGAACTCCGCCGCGACGATCTCCGGCGTCGAGGCGGCGTACAAGGGCCTCAAGCGCGCCGGCAAGATCAAGAGCGACAAGCGCATGAAGTTCGTCGCATTCGGCGGCGACGGCGGCACGTACGACATCGGCCTGCAGTCGCTCTCCGGCGCCATGGAGCGCGGGCACGACATGGTGTATGTGTGCTACGACAACGGCGCGTACATGAACACGGGTATCCAGCGCTCCTCGGCGACGCCGTTCGGCGCATGGGCGACCACCGCCGAGGTGGGCAAGGCTCAGCAGGGCAAACTGCAGGTCCGCAAGGATCTGACCTCGATCATCGCGGATCACGGGGTGCCGTACGCCGCACAGGCGTCGATCAGCCACTGGCGCGACCTGGTCACCAAGGCCGAGAAGGCCTTCGCGGTCGAGGGGCCGGCGTTCATCAACATCCTGTCGCCGTGCCCCCGTGGCTGGAGAACCCTGCCAAACCAGTCCATCGAGATCGCCAAGCTGGGCGTGCAGACGGGCTTCTGGCCGCTGTTCGAAGTCGAGAACGGTATCTGGAAGCGGACCACGGCGATGCGTGACCTCAAGCCGATCGAGGAGTTCTTGAAGCCGCAGGGTAGGTTCAAGCACCTCTTCAAGCCGGAGAACGCTGAGCTTCTCGCCAAGGTCCAGGAGCAGGTCAACGACCAGTGGGCCTACATCCAGTCCCGGGTCGAGGGCTCGAAGTACCTCGCAGAGGCGCTCGCCTCGAAGGGGTCCGCCGCCGAGTAGGAGGCAGGGCGCGAGAGCGACACGCTAGCGAATCGCGAAAGGACGCCTGCCCGTGCGGCAGGCGTCCTTCGTCTAGAATGGGCGATGACCCCAACGTGGAGTGGTGATGGCTCGCAGACGCTCGGCCCGCCCGTCGTTCGTCCCAACCGTCGTTCCGCTCTCCGCCGCCGCCTTAGTTCTCGGGACGGTGGCCACCCTCGGTGTCCTCTCCATCGTCGGCGTCAAGATCACCTCTGCCGTGGTCGTCGCCGTCGTCGCCGTGTGGATTCTCGTGACCATGGTTCAGACCGCGCTGCTGCTCCGCTCACTGGCGCGCAACCTCAGCGACCCGGTCACAGGCCTTGTCGACGTTGCCGAGCGAGTGGCCGAGGGTGACCTCACCGCTCACGCGCATGCGGCGAAGGATGGGCCGCTGGGCGACCTTGCTGTCGCGATGAACCAGATGACCGAGTCCTTCCGCAGCCGCAGCGATGCGGAGAGCGCGCGAGTCCTCGAGCTCACTACGCTCTACGAGACGAGCCGGACTCTCGGCTCGACCCTCGACCTCAATGGGCTGCTCAACACAGTTCTCGATGAGGCACTCGGCGTGCTCGAGGTCGATGTCGGCTACGTGGTACTTCGCGACCGGGCGACCGACGAGCTCGAGTTGCGTTCGCGCCGAGGAGCCGGCGAGGTACCGAGCGAGCTTCTGGTCGACCGTTCCGTGACCGAGTGGGTCGCTCGCGAGCGCCGTCCGCTGATGCTGAACCCGGGCGCGACCGCGTCCTCGCCGTCCGGCGTCATCCACGCCACGCTTGCCGTCCCGCTCTCGGATTCCGACGGCGCGATCGGTGTCGTCATGGTCGGCTCGACGAACGGGCGCGACCGGTTCACGAGCGACGACGTTCGGCTGCTCTCGACGATCGCCAACCATTCCACCGTAGCCATCCGCAACGTCGAGCTGTTCGCGTCGCTCCGGGAGGCCTATCTCGGCACGGTCCGCTCGCTCGCGGCAGCCATCGACGCCAAGGATGCGTACACGCGAGGCCACTCGGAGCGTGTCGCCGAGTACGGGACCCTGGTCGCGCAGCGCATGGGGCTTTCTGAGGAGGAGGTCCTCGCCCTCGAACTGGCTGCCTACCTCCACGACATCGGCAAGATAGGGATTCCCGAGGCGATCCTGCGCAAGCCCGGACGCCTCGACGACGACGAGTTCACCGTCATGAAGTCGCACCCGATCGTTGGCGCGACGATTCTCACGCCGGTTGAGTTCCCGTGGCCGATCATGCCCGCGGTGCGCCACCACCACGAGCATTTCGACGGGCATGGCTACCCAGCCGGTCTGAAGGGTCCCGAGATCCCGCTCCTCGCTCGCATCCTCACCGTCGCCGACAGCTTTGAGGCGATGGTCTCCGATCGTCCCTACCGCCGTGGCCGGGCCCACGCCGATGCCCTCGCCGAGATCGTGCGGTGCTCGGGGACGCAGTTCGACCCCGTCGTCGTGGACGCGTTCGTCGAGGTCGTGGGCTCGCTGACGCCCTGTGGCGAGGTCGCGGCGTACTAGGCGCACTCGTGTGGGCGCACCGGCGCTCCGCATCCCGGGTGGCATCTGCCTGATACTCTCTGTAGACTGGGGAACATTCCTTAACGGCGCAGGTTAGGCACGGCGTTTAAGGAAACGGGAACGGTTTCTCGGCAGGCAGGGAGCACGCCAACCTCATGGCTCTCGTTGTGACCAAGTTCGGCGGCACGTCGGTCGCCGACCCCGAGCGCATCCGCGCGGTCGCCCATCGGCTGTGCGCGAAGAAGCGCGCGGGCGACGATGTGGTCGCGGTTGTCTCGGCGATGGGTCACGTGACCGATGAGCTCGTGTCGCTGGCCAGCCAGATCAACGCGGAGCCGCCCGACCGGGAGATGGACATGCTGCTCGCGACGGGGGAGCAGGTCTCGATCGCGCTGCTCGCGATGGCCATCCACGCCGAAGGCCTCGACGCCGTCTCGTTCACCGGTCCCCAGGTCGGCATCGTCACGGACTCGGTGCACTCGAAGGCCAAGATCACCGAGGTGCGTGCGGACTCTGTCAAGGATGCCCTCGCCCAAGGCCAGATCGTGATCGTTGCGGGTTTCCAGGGCATGACGCCCGACGGGCAGATCACCACGCTGGGTCGGGGTGGCTCGGACACTACCGCCGTCGCCGTCGCCGCAGGCATCGAGGCCGATGTGTGCGAGATCTTCACCGACGTCGACGGTGTCTTCACCGCCGACCCGCGGGTCGAGCCCAACGCTCGCAAGATCGACGTCATCAGCTACGAAGAGATGCTCGAGATGGCCGCCAGCGGAGCGGGCGTGCTGCAGATGCGCAGCGTCGAGTTCGCCCGCAACCACAGCGTGGTCATCCACTGCCGCTCGTCGTTCACCGACGCGCCGGGCACGATCGTGAGAGAGGTCGACGACACCATGGAGCAGGCCATCATCTCGGGGGTCACCCACGATACCTCGGAAGCCAAGATCACCATCCGCGATGTGCCCGACCGCCCCGGTGTCGCCGCCGACGTCTTCGGCCAGATGGCCGAGGCCCACGTGAACGTCGACATGATCATCCAGAACGTCTCGGAAGAGGGCAGCACGGACATCTCGTTCACCGTGCCGAAGAACGACCTCGTTCGTGCCCGGCAGGCCGCCGAGAACGTCGTGGCCGAGCTTGGGGCGCGCGAGTGGAGTGTCGACGAGGCGATCGCGAAGGTCTCGCTCGTGGGCGCCGGAATGCGGACGCACCCCGGCATCGCCGCGCGGATGTTCCGCGCACTGGCCGACGCCCGCGTGAACCTGGGTATGATCTCGACCTCGCCGATCCGCATCTCGTGCGTGATCGACGCCGACAAGGTCACCGAGGCCGTTCGGGCGCTGCACGCGGCATTCGAACTCGAGTCCGACGAGGTCACCGCCGAGGTCTCTCCGGCGTGTGGTGAAGGGTAGGCACCGATGAGCTGGGACAAGCCGATGCCTGCGCGACCGGTGGTCGCCGTCGCGGGGGCGACGGGCGCCGTCGGTCGCGAGATGCTGCTCACGCTCGAGCAGCGCGTCTTCCCCGCGGCCGAAGTCCGCGCGCTCGCGAGCTCGCGGTCTGCGGGCAAGACGCTGGCGTTTGCCGGTAGCGAGCTGACGGTCGAGGAGATGACTCCGGGGAGCTTCGAGGGCGTCGACATCGCGCTGTTCTCAGCGGGTGCTTCGGTGAGCAAGGAGCTGGGGCCGGCCGCGGTGGAGCGCGGGTGTGTGGTGATCGACAACTCGTCGGCGTTCCGGATGGGCGAGGCGATACCGCTGGTGGTTCCCGAGGTCAACGCCGAAGACCTGGAGTGGCACTCGGGGATCATCGCGAATCCCAACTGCTCGACCATCCAGATGGTCGTGGCGCTGAAGCCGCTGCACGACCTCGCGCCCATCAAGCGCGTCGCCGTCTCGACGTATCAGGCGGCCAGTGGCGCGGGCGCGGCGGCGATGAACGAGCTCTACGAGCAGACCGGTGACTTCCTTGCCGGCCGCGAGTTGCACGTCGATCAGTTCGCCCACCGCATCGCTTTCAACTGCATCCCCCACATCGACGTGTTCCTCGACGACCTGTCCACGAAAGAGGAGTGGAAGATGGTCGTCGAGACGAAGAAGATCATGCACGCGCCCGAGCTCGCGGTGACCGCGACCTGCGTTCGGGTGCCAGTCCTGCGGTGCCATTCCGAGGCGCTCTTCGTCGAGTTCGAGCGCCCCGTCGACCTGGCCGACGCGCGCGAGGCGCTCGCCTCGGCAGCGGGGGTCACGGTGATGGACGACCCCGAATCGAAGACCTACCCGATGCCTGGCTTGCTCGAGGGGACCGACGACGTCTACGTAGGGCGCCTGCGAGTCGATCCTTCGGTCGAGAACGGCCTGCAGTTCTGGTGCGTCTCGGACCAGCTGCGCAAGGGCGCCGCACTGAATGCCGTACAGATCGCCGAAGCACTGCTTCCACGCGCGTAGAAGGGGAGGGAACGAGGAGATGGCCGATGCCAGCACGCACATCCTAGTCGTCGAGGACGACCCGACGATCGGTCGGTTCGTCGAGCTCGAGCTGGCCCACTCAGGTTACGGTGTCACCCGCGTGACCGACGGCGAGGCCGCTCTCGCCGCCGTGAAGGAGAACGTCCCCCACCTCGTGATCCTCGACCTGATGCTGCCCGGTGTCGATGGCCTCGAGGTCGCCCGCAAGATTCGCGAGGAGGGCCACGACATGCCCATCCTCATGCTCACTGCACGCTCGGAGACCCAGGACGTCGTCCTGGGCTTCGACGCCGGTGCCGACGACTACCTCCGCAAGCCCTTCGAGATCCCGGAGCTGCTGAGCCGCGTTCGCGCACTACTCAAGCGCACGGAGGCCGAGCGCCAGGGCCCGATCCACGCGGCTTCTGGCGTCGAGATCGACCCGTCGTCGAGGAGCGTCACCGTCAACGGCACGCCGGTCGACTTCACCGCCAAGGAGTACGACCTCCTTGAGTACATGGTGACCAACGCCGGTCGAGTGATCAGCCGCGACGAGATCCTCGAGAAGATCTGGGGCGGTCAGCGCAGCACCGATAGCAACGTCATCGAGGTGTTCGTCTGCCACCTGCGCAACAAGATCGGTGATACCGACAACAAGGTCATCCGGACGATCCGAGGCGTCGGCTACTTCTTCGCCAGAAGCTAGCCCGATGCGCGGCTGGTCCCTGAGGACCTGGCTCCTCGTCGTCTCGGTCGTCTTCGCGGCGGTCGTGGTCGGCGGCATCGCGCTGGTGAGCTACGTCATCGTGTCGGGAGGCCTGTCGTTCGTTGCGAACGACCGAACGACCACGCGTGCGGAGGTCGCCAAGGGGCTCGTCGACCGGGAGTACCTAGAGGCGTACCGGCAGGCCGCAGACGAGGGCCTCACCGGGACCGCAGCTGCGCGCCGGGCGATCCAGCTCATGGCAGCGGAACTCGGCCAGCGCCCAGCGCAGGCGATTCTCAACCGGTCGGATGTTGCGCTCTTTGGGCCCGGGCTGGAGCCGCTGTGGTCCCCGGTCGGCCAGGCCGGTCTGGGCGATTCGGCTACTCGGCGGATCGCGCTCGAGAAGAAACGCACGATCCGGTCGGTCCTGCGTCCTGCCGATACCTGGCGCGGACTCTTCGGTCCGGCGCAGCTCGCCGTCAGTGTGGTGCACGTTCCTGTTGAGCTGCAGGGTCTCGGCGCAGGCGTGCTCGACGTGGCGTACCGGCCCACAACCGAAGAGGCGGTGATCGATTCGGTCCGCCTCCCCATGCTCACGCTTGCCATCATGTCGACGCTCCTGATGGTGCTGCTGATCCAGGCGTCGATGCAGTGGATCCTGCGGCTCATCGACACCCTGCGCCGCGCAGCGGACTCGGTCGACGCAGGTGACCTCGACGCGCGCATGCCGGACATGGGGGCCAACGAGGTCGGCGATCTGGCCCGCTCGATCAACCGCCTCCTCGAGCGACTGCAACGGCGCTCCGCAGCCCAGGTGCGCTTCGTCGCCGACGCGTCCCACGAGCTTGCGACACCCGTTGCCGGAATCCGCGGATACGTGAACATCCTGCGCGAATGGGGTGCCGAGGATCCCGTCGTGAGCGTCGAGGCCATCGACGCGATCGACCGCGAGTCGACCCGCATGGCTCGGCTGACAGCGGACCTGCTCAGCCTCCTCCACAGCGAACAAGGCCTCGTACTCAAGCAGGAGGTCTTCGACGCCAATATGGTCATCCGCCAGCGCATCGCCGCAATCGCCAGCAAGTGGCTCGAGAAGGACCTCGAGTTCGAGGGGCCCGAGGAGGAAGAGGAGTCCCTGCTCGTCCGAAGCGACCCCGACCGCTTCGAGGACGTCGTGTCCACGCTCATCGACAATGCCGCGAAGTACACGCCCTCGGGGGGCTCGGTGCGCGTCTCGACGAAGGCTCGGCGAGAGACCGTTCTCGTGCAGGTCAGCGACACAGGGGTGGGCATCCCTGCCGGCGATATCGGACACGTCTTCGACCGCTTCTATCGCAGCGACGTATCCCGCAACGGCGCCGAGGGGGGCTTCGGCCTCGGCCTTTCGATCGCCAAGAGCATCGCCGACGGCGTCGGTGGCGACATCACTGTCGAAAGCGAGCCGGGCCAGGGCAGCACATTCTCGCTGGTGTGGCCCCGCGGACGTGTCTAGCGGCTCCGCCTCGCGAAGCCCCCATCAGGTCAAGAACTCCTGCTCAGACTCCGATAAGCCTAGAGGTGGGTTCTCGCGTGTCGGAGGGGATGTTCGTGACGGTTGTCGACCGCTCCATGATCGAGCGTGCGCTCGCTTCGCCTGAATGGCGGGCGACCGCCGATGCCTTGCTTCAGGCAACCGGAATCACGCTTTCGGTCGTCGACCTCGATGCCTGTGAAGTCCTCTTCGCCGCCGACCAGTGCAGCTACTGCCGTGTCGCCACCGGCATCATCGAGATGGGCCCGATGAGCTGCTACGACGCCTGTCCGGCTGCCGCCGGCGGCACAGCCCGCGTCACCTGTCGAGCCGGACTCGTCACACACGTCATGGCGGTGCCGTTCGGCGAGCGTCCCCTGGCCCACGTGATCGCTGCCGGCTTCGTGACGTCCACCCGCGAGCGTCGGCTGCTGTTCCAGCAGCTGGTCACCCGGGGCATTCCCGAAGACACCGCCCGGTTGCTCATGAAGAACATGCCGGTGCTCACCCGCCGCCAGATCGACGCGAACCTGAAGATCGCGGTCGCCGCGCTCCAGTCTGCGGTCGCCGCGGTCGCGGGCAGGAACGCCGCGGAGCGCCGGGCTCGCGACGTCACCCTGCTCGAGGCCATCGGTCGAACCGCGGCGGGTGTCGACGCGATCGACGAGCGCGTGCTCTCGGGGCTCGTGAGCGACGCGCTCGGCGTCATCGGCTCGGAAGCGGGCGCGCTTCTGGTGCCGCACCCCGGGTCGCTCGAGGTCGTTGCGGTCGCGGGCGACTGGCGCGGCGCTGTCGGCATGAGGGTGCCGCGCGAGAACACCGCGTCGGGCCGCGCGGCCGCAACGCGGCGGCTCGTCCTGGTCCCCGGCGACGGGGACGCAGGCACCAGCGGGACCCTGTCCGTCCCGCTAAATGTCGGCGAGCGAGTAGTGGGCGTGCTCGAGCTGCGGCTGGAGGCGGGCATCAACGGAGTCGAGGAGTCCGCCGTCCGACTGCTCGACCGCCTCGGTGCGCTGCTCGCCACCGTCCTGGAGCGACGCCGCGAGATGGTCGCGGTGAGCGATGCGGTCGCCGAGAGCCAGCAGCTCGACGAGATCTCCTCGTCGCTCGCACGCATCAGCGACCTCGAGCACGTGATGCGCTTCGTGACCGGCGTGGTCGAGCACTCGTTCGTCTTCGATGTCGCAGGCATGACGCTCACGAGCTGGGGCCACGACCGCGCAGACGTGATCGTGCGCGGTGCGGTGGACGAGGACGAGCTCGAGGCGGTGGTCGGCCAGGTTCTGGGTCGCAATCTCGACGAGCAGCCGCTTGCCGAGCTGATCACGATCACGCCGGGCGGCGAGCACGAGGGTGGCCCGCGCTTCGGAGAGGATTGGGCGAGCCTCGAGGTGGAGATCGAGGTTCCACCCGGCAGCGAACTCACCGCATGCCTGGAGCGCGCGACGGTCCCCCTGCATCCCGAGAAGCCGAATGCCGCCGCTGCGCTCAACGGTTTCGGCGCGAACGTGTCCGCCCCCGAGGGACTGGAGGCGATCCGCCGGCTCGTCGAGCAGTCCCCACGCACGCGCCTCGACTGGGGCGAGGGCGATCGGGAGGTGTGGCTCCTGCACGCGGCGCCGAACATGCGCGTGGCGGTTGCGATGCGGCTGCTGGGCGGCGACATCGAGGGCAGGCGGC
>CAYHCN010000028.1:0-11530 GCA_964354945.1 uncultured Eubacteriales bacterium | reverse complement strand
GGACCGAGGCGTTGGTATACAGCGGCGCGGTCCACAGGCCGGCGGTGTCGGCGATGACCACCTTCTTGAACAGGCCGACCACGATGCGGTTGAAGCCGACACTGAGATCGTCGGCCCCGGCCTTCGCGTTGCGCAGCTGTGGCAGGAACCCCTGGAATCGTTTGATGGGTCCGGCGACCATCGTCGGGAAGAACATGGCGAACGCGAGGAACTCGGCGAAGCTGTGCTCGGGCAGCGTGCCCTTGCGGGCGTCGACGAGGTAGTGGACGAACTCGAACGTGAAGAACGAGATCGCCAGCGGCAGGAAGAGCTGCGGGAACGTGGGCAGCTGCCCGCTCCCCAGCGCCGCCGCGAGGCCTCGTGCGGTCGCGCCGAGCATCCCGAGGTACTTGAACACCGCCAGAACGCCGATCGTGAGCACAAGCCCGAGCGCGAAGTGCCACGTGCTCTCGCGGCTGCGCTTGCCGAGCCAGTACACCGCGATCATCTCGACGACGAGAGCGAACAGGAAGATCGACGAGTAGTAGCCGTAGAACAACAGACCGGTGACGAAGATCCACCACGGCCGGATCCTGACGGGCAGGAACCGAAACGCCGCCGCAGCGAGCACGAGGAACGCGAAGTAGACCGGCTCGTTGAAGATCACGGCGAGTCACCCGGCCACGTCGCAGTCGCCTCGCGAGCGCCGCGAAGGTACGCTGCGGTGTCCTCGAACAGCCGCGCCCCGACCGCCCGACCCCCCTCGTCCGTGGTGTGGTCGATGTCTGCGAAGTACTGGGCGCCGAACACGGGGGTCTCGGCGAGGTTGTAGTCGAGGAAGCCGAGACCGGCACCGCGAACGACATCGCCGATGGCTTCCGAGTTGGCGACGTACTGGGCGCGGTCGATAACCCCGTAGTAGTCGAGGACGTCGCGGTTCAGCGGGGCGACAAAGAAGACCGCCTTGGCCTTGCGCTCCTTCAGCAGGTCGACGAGCGAGCGCAGGGTACGGATCTGGGGACCGTCAGGAGATACCGTGAACGACGCGTTCTCGGCGTACTGCGAGATCACGACCATTTGCTTCTCCGGGTCGAGCGCGTCGAAGGCGACGAAGTCGTCCTCGGGAATCTCCTGCTCCTCGGCCTGCTCGGGCGGCGGGCTTGCTTCGGTCGCCTTCCGCCACGCGGCGCGCAGCCGGTCCTCGGGCATTCCGCCGAACAGCTTCGACGCGATCGCGCTGCGTTCCCGGTACGCCGTCCACGTGTCGAACAACACGCGGCTGAGCCGGTCGCCGATGGCGGAGGCCTCGTTCTTGGGCACGCCCAGCAGCCTGGCCTCGTCGGCCGATACCGACACACCCGGCAGCTGCGCGATCTCGGGATAGCGCACCAGGTCCCCTCGCTGATAGCGGGGGTCAAACATGTGGTAGGTGAGCTGCACGAACACGACGTCGCCCTCACGCACCGTCGCTTTGGCCAGCAGGTACTGGTCGCCGAGGAGTTGCCCGTTCGTAGCCAGGTTCGCCGCCGACAGGTCTACGCCACTCGACGTAGCGGCCGAGGCGAACGCGTACGGGAAAGTGCTCTTCGCGTCCTTGGTCCGGTAGCCCCAGGTCGGCGACGCCCCGAGGAACAGAACCTGCGTGGACTCCGCCGACCGCCGGGCATCGATCGCGTGAACGTAGCCGGGGAGCGCCGCGGTGGGGAGCTCGAGAGGCATCCGGTAGGCGCCGGCGTAGTTGGCGTCGCCCAGTGCCTTGCCCGCCCACACGTCGAAGAACACCAGCACCGCGAGGAGCACCACGATCCGCAGTAGCAGTCGCGGGAGCGTCACGGGTCCCCGGTCGAAGTAGCGCGCTACTTCGACCTTCGGCTGAAAGTCAGAACGTGGAGGGTCTGTCGTCGCCACTCCCACCTCTGCCGGCCCGTCGACCCGTCCGTTCGCCGCCGCCCGCTCGAGATTCAGTCGTGCTCGGAGGGCGGGGCGGGTACTATCGTAACTGTTCGGCTTTGCGCCGATCACATCTTGCGAGAGGGAGGGGAATGCCGTGAAGAGGCTCGCATCCCGCAGGGCCCCGATAGCTGTCGTTCTCGCCACCGTGCTTGCGCTGTCTTCTGTGGCGCCGGCGTTCGCGGCGACGACGATCTACGTGACCGGGAAGTACGTGACCTCGCTGGGGGTGGGCAACGCTCGCCTGATGAAGGCAAGGTCCACGAACGTCAGCATCCTCGGCAAGCGCTCGTACACCGGCAAGGACACCAGCTACGCCTACACCGTGTACCTCGACTGCTGGGGCGCCAAACTCACGAGCGGCCGGAACAAGGGCAAGTACCCGCTGCACATGTGGAGCAAGTCCAAGGACGGCGTCTTCAAGACGTTCCAGTTCACCTGCTACAACGCCAACTACGTCACCACCAAGGGCATCAAGGTCGGCAGTACGGGAACGCAGCTGAAGAGCGCGTACGGATCCGCACTCAAGAGCCGAGTGACGCCCACGTACGTCATCTACACCCTCAACTCCGCGTACAAGTGGAAGACCGACTTCTACTTCCCGCGTAGTGGCACGGGCGTCGGGAGAGTCTCCCAGATCAACATCTGGACCCTGTGATGAGCCGCCGAAGCGTCGTAAGGGGCGGCATCGTCGCGCTCGCCGTCGCGGCCTGCCTGTTCTCGGCGATCGGCGTGGCAGCTGCGGCGACTGCACCGACCCTTGCCATCTCCGAGTGGTCGTACGCCAGTCGCACGATCACCTTCGCGTCGGCGTACGGCACAGGCACGGCATCCGTCGCCCTGCTGATCGACTCAGCGGAGGTCACCAGAACCGCTGTCGCGACCACCGGCTCGGGGAGTGTGGAACTCCCGGCCGAGATGCCGATGAAGTGCACCGTCGAAGCGGCGGCATATGCCCAGGACGGGTCGCTGATCGCCAAGAGCGCGCCCCTGGCGTTCGACGGATCGAAGTACGCGCCGTTCTCGGTGACGTTGCCGCTCGCGCAGAACCGCATCCTCACGCCGAGCTATGGCTTCCGCATGGCGACCACAGCCCGGGTGAAGACCGCGACCGTCTACCTCAATGGGAAAGCGGTGTGGTCGGGTCCCGTGACGATCACCGATGGTGGCGTCACGCTCCCGGCTGTCGCGGTGCGCTACGGCAAGAGCACCGCGCGGCTCGTGGGCGCGAACGCGTGGGGCGCGAGGAGCTCGGCGACGGTCACCGTCTACCAGCTGGGCAAGACCATGCCGCCGTACTGGCGCTACGTGCTCGTCGACAAGAGCGACTTCTATCTCTACTACGTCATCGGGAATCGCGTGACGACGCGCTATCCGGTAGCCATCGGCACCCCGTGGGCGCCGACGCCGACCGGCCTGTTCCGGCTGGGCTATCCGCAGCCCGCGAGCGGCGTGTGGGGCGTGATCAGGATGCCGCTGCAACGCCGCGTATCGGGGGGATTCGTCAGGACGGTGTACTACATCCACGGCACCAACGACCCGTCCAGCATCGGAACTGAGGCAAGCCACGGTTGCGTGCGCATGTACAACAGCAACGTGCTCAGCCTCGCCGCGCAGCTGAGGAAGTACTCGAAGCGGCCCTACACCATCATCCGCAACTAGCCACACGTTCGCAGGCAAGGACCTCGCGGAGCGGCGTCCCGGCCTCGGGGTCGCCGCTCTCCTGCGCGTGGCCGCCTACTTCACCCCCTGCGCCGAGAGCTTCTCTGCGGTGCGCTTGATTCCCGCCAACGTCTTGTAGCCGAAGACGGCCCCGCCGAGGTCCAGAGGGTTGGCGTAGAGCCAGTCGGCGAACTCACCTTGCGAGGCACCCCCGCTGCGAGTGCGAAGCACGAGACGCGTGCCGCCTTCGCGCGCCGGATACACGAACCACGCCCACGACATGTTGGTGGTAGTGGGCGAGATGACGTCGTTGCCGGGCTTCTCCCCCGGTCCCATCGCGCTTTCGAGAAGCATCCACCCCGGTTTGGCCTCGTTGGGAACGCTCAGCTCGTTCACCCTGTAACCGACCGCCTTGTTGATGGCGATGACGTCTCCCACTTGGAGCCGTTGCAGCTGGGGGACTATGCCCTCGGCGTGCGAGCCCCCGACGAAGTCCGCCGAACCGGTGAGCTTGTAGAACCAGTCCCAGCCGTACCATCCCCCGCGCTTGTAACCCATCTGCAGGAGCAGCTTGTACACCAGCTGGGGCGGGGCGTTGATGCTGACAGCCTTAGTTGTGACCGCGGTCGGGTCGGCAACGTACTCGTCACCGGGGAGCGCCATCGCGATCTCGCGGTCGTTAGCCCCCCACCTGTCGGTGTACGACCTCGTCAGTGGGGGCAGCAGCACGACGCCGAGAACGACGACCGCGACGAGCGCGAGCACGCCGATGCCGATCCACTTCGCGATCCGGCGAGCCTTCACTCGATCGGCCTGCCGCCCAGGCGGGTGATCAGCGCCCGCAGGTTCACGTAGAAGAAGGCTCGCTGTCCCCACTCCCCGTAGCGCTCGGGAATCTCAGCGGCGCCGATACCGGCAGCGGTGTCCTCACCCTGACCGATAAGCATCCGTGCGATGTCGCTCAGGTCGGACAGGTACGCCTGCATCGCCTCGACGTCCTCCAGCGCGCCGAGCGACCCGTGGCCCGGGACGACGACCTTCGGCCGCATGCGCTCGATCGCGTGGAGCGCGTCGACCAATGCCTGCGGATCGGCTTGTCCGAGGAACGGATGCGTCCCGACGGGCACGATGTCGCCAGTGAACACGATGCCCTCGAACGGCAGGTGCAGCACCATGTCGCCACCGGCGTGGGCGCGGTCGAATGTGATGAGATCGGCCGACTGGAGGCTGCCCTCGAGTACGGTGCGGCCCTCGAGCCCCATCTGCGGGACGACGACCTCGAGCTGTCCGTGCAGCTCGGCGAGAGCCTCCATGTAGCCGAGACGGGAGACGGCCGCCTCTCGCGCGGCCTCGCTGTCGGCCTCCTCGGCCTGCGTCCTGAGCGCCGCAAGGTGCTCGGGAGCACCCTCGGCCCACGCGAGGTCCTCGTCGTGGCTGTCGAGCAGCAGCTGGCGAGTCTGCTCGCTCGCCGCAAAGACGGCGTCATCGGCGAAGGACTGCCCGCCGAGGATGTGGTCGTTGTGATCGTGGCTGAAGATGACGAGCCGGGGGCTTCTCCCACCGCCGAGCGCGATGGCGGCCACACGCAGCTCGCCCGCAGCCTGCGGCGACCCATGCGTGTCGAAGACAACCGTTGTGTCTCCGAGGTTCACCGCTCCCGCGTTGCTCAGTGCGGCCCTGCTGGGGCGGGCGACCGAAGCGACGACCCCCTCGGCAAGCTCAACGATCTCGACGTGCTCGGTGGACAGGAAGGCGGGCATCGGCCTACAGCCCGTCCTTGAACTCGGCCGCCAGGTGCGAGCCGTCGCAGAACGGCTTGTTCTTCGAGGCGCCACATCGGCACAGTGTCACCCGGTTTCGAACCTCGTACGACTCGCCCGATTCGCTGACGATCTCGACCCGGCCCCGCACGAACAACGGTCCGCTGACCCGCATTTGGGGATCCTCGACGATCACGATCGACGGCTCGTAGTCGAACTCCTTGGGGCTGTCGGTCGGATCGCACACGGTGTAGCGTCCCGACGGGCACAGCATTGCCTCTTGTTCGACGAGCGCTCTGATCTCGGGATCGTCAGCGTCCTTGATCAGATTCCACAGCCCACCCGCTCGATCGCAGAAGCGCGCCTCCGCGCACAGCTCACGCATGTCGTGGAGACGGACTCCCGAGCCGGTGATGCACGCCGAGGCCTCCATGTACTCGTGGTGACCCGCGGTCTCGGTTCCGTCGAACCCGATCTCGAAGTGCGTCCAGTCGCAGAACGGTTTGGCCTTCGACTGCCCGCACCGGCACAGTTCGTAGCGGTCGGGGACGTCGTAGCGCTCGATCTCGCTCCATCCCACCGACTCGCCCTTCTCGTTCGTGGCGATCTCGGCGCGCGAAAGCGGCACTCCGCCCTGCACCTTGTAAGGTCCGTTCTCGGATACCGTGATCCGCATCCGCGTCACCGCAAGCGCCTCCGCCCGTTTCGGTCACTAACAGCAGCAGTCTACCCCGCTGGCCCGCCGAGAATCTCCCGGAACCGTGCCGCGTCGCGGGGAGCCATCCCCCATGGGTCGTTGTTGAAGAACGCGTACACGTCCCGTCCCGCGCCCGTGTCCGTCCGCGCGCGCTCGACCCAGGGGTCGAGGTCCCGGTCGCGGTAGCCTCCTTGCTCGTGGTCGGTGCCGTGGAAGCGAAGGTAGGTGAAATCGGCGGTGGGAGGCGTGTTTGCGGCCTCAGCCCGCCCGAGCACCGACGGATCGGTCAGGACAAGCGCCGCGTTCGCCTCGCGCAGCGCCTCGTACACCGGCTCGGCGAACCACGACTCATCGCGGAACTCGAACGCGTGCCGCAGCGGGCGACCGCCACCGTTTCGCGCCGGGAGCTGGGCTGCAAAGACGGCCAGCCGGTCGACATCGGCCTCGGTGTCGGGCGGCAGCTGCCACAGCACGCAGTCAAGCGTGCGGCCGAGTCCCTCCGCCGCCGCGAAGAATCTGTCGAGCTGGTCGGTGGGGTTGCTCAGGCGACGGTAGTGGGTGATGAAGCGGCTCCCTTTGATGACGAATCGGAAGTCCCCGGGGACACGCTCGCGCCACGAGCGGAACTGCTCGGCGGAAGGCTGCCGGTAGAACGTCACATTCAGCTCGACCGCCGAGAACACCGTCGCGTAGTACTCGAGCCACCGCGACTGGGGCGTGTCCGCGGGGTAGAAACGGTTCTTCCAGTGGCTGTAGGAGAAGCCGCTCGTGCCGACGATGAGCTGTCCGGCCATTCTCGACACCTCACGAGACGGTCAGGGCCCCGAACATCGAGGCCCTTTCGATGTACCCGCTCGCAGTGACGAGGCTAGACCGCGCCGCCGGGGTCGTCGCTCTCGGCTGCCCGCTCTGCAGCACGCTCCGCGACGATCCGGTCGGCACCCTTGCGAAGGGTGCTCGCCATCAGGAAGCCCGCGAAGAAGAGCACCGCGGCGAGCATCTCGGTGAGATAGAACATCGTGGTGTTCCCGGCCTTGGCCATGCCCCCGCCCGACGAGATCACCAGCGTGGCGGTGGCAATGAGCACGTTGGCCCACACGCGATACGCGTACTCCCTCTTCCGGATGAACCGGAAGATCGACAGGATCGCACCCCAGAACAGCACGAGGGCGCCGGGGATGGTCAGCAGCATCGATAGAAGGCGAGGATACGTGAGCGCCGTCCCGCCCATGGGCGCGTAGCTGGAGAGCGCACCCTTCGCCAGTTCCTCTGCGATCAGGGGGGTGCTGAGCACCGCGAAGACCCACAGCGCGACGACGATCACGTTGTAGCCGAGGTAGATGCGGGGCCAGGTGCGCTTGCGCGACGAGAGCTCGACCGTGCCCATCGCGATGGTCGGGACGAGCACGGCGGTCGTGAGGGCGTAGACGCGGAAGAGCACGGGGCTCCACCCGCTCTGGAGCGACGCGGCGAGTTCGAGGAACGCCGACGCCGCGTAGAGCGCGAAGCCGATCGCCCACCACAGCTGGTGGACCTTGCGGCGCTCGGCGTACTGCCGCCACAGCAGCACGTCGAAGACGACGACCAGCACCCCGGTCGCAAGCGGCCAGAACCAGCTCTGCATCTCGTCACTCCTCCGTCTGTAGTTGCACCCCGGCGCGCTGAGGCTCGGCGATGCCCTGCAAGTATCCCTCGGTCAGCACGAGCGCGAGCGAGAGCGCGACCTCACCGAGGTTGCTGACCCAGAATCCCACCGCACTGGTTGGGACTGCCGCGGCGAAGAACATGACCACGCCACCAACAAGCATCCAGGGCCAGCCCAGGCGTCGCAGCACCAAGAACCCGGTGACGATGACGACGAGGACCATCACGAGCGCGGGAATCGGCGGACCCGGGAAGCCCCCCTTGTTGGTGTAGTACAGCAGCTCCGCCTGACGGACCGGCTGCATATCGAGCAGCACGAGCGATCGGATCACGCCGAGAAGCACCATCGCGCCGTAGAGAACCCACTCGGCGGTCTTCGAGCCCCTCGACTGCAGCCACGGTACCCCCGCGCGGCGCGCGAACTCGAATCCGGCGACGATCCAGATCGGCGTGAGGAAGGCGTGACCGGCGAACCGGGGGTACGAGAGCAGGCGTAGCAGGGCCCCCTCGCCCACCGCGGCCCCGAACGCCACGACGGCGTTGTCCCACACGAGCAGCACGATAGGAAGCGCGACCGTGAAGGCGCCGAGCGAGGGACGGCGACGGTACAGGGCCACCGCCCAGATGCCCAAGGCAAGCTGGACGACAGCGAACAGCGCGTACAGCGCGGTCAGCACGCCACGACCTCCCCGTCGTCACCGGCCTCGCGTCGGGCACAGCGTAGCACCCGGACGCGGGGTGACCCGGCCGGGCGGAAGCCGCGGCTACGCCGACAGGGAGTTGCGCACCCCGACCGACTATGGTTAGATGGCTAATCGTTTGCTACTAAACCGTTTGTTTCGGGACGACTCTTCTCGAGGGTGCGCCCGCCGAGATGACCAAGGACAGGACACCACCGTGCACAACACGACCGGCGGGCCGCACGGTCCGCACCTGGAACTCGAAGGAGTCGACCCCCTCTCCACGAGGGTGTTCGGCGCGTTCATGAAGGCGCTCCACCTTCACCGCCAGGCGGTGACCAAGGCCCTCGCGAGCCAGGGGCGCAACTTCAGCCAAGTCGGTTGCCTCCGCGTGCTGGCCGACAACGACGGCATGAGCCAGCGGGACCTGGCCGACACCCTCCACCTCTCGCGGCCGAGCGTAACGACGATGCTGCACGCCATGGAGGCCGAAGGCGCGATCGTCCGTCGGCCAGACGATCACGACCGCAGACTCACCCGGGTCTACCTGACCGACTCCGGCAGAGCACTCGAGCAGGGGATGCGCGCGGGGCTCGCGGACTACCTCAACCGCACCGTCGGCACCATGTCCAAGGGCGACCGAGAGACGCTCGAACGGCTTCTCGGCAAGCTGGCCGACAGCATTGCAGACACACTCGCCGACTCACCCGTTGAAGGGGACATCGCCTGATGATGAGACTCCTTACCGCCTACCTCCGGCCCTACCGCAACTGGATCCTTCTCGTTGTCGGCCTGGTGTTGCTTCAGACGATCGGGAACCTGTATCTCCCCGACCTCAACGCCAAGATCATCAACAACGGCGTGGTCAAGGGCGATATCCCCTACATCATCCAGACCGGCGCCTTGATGCTGCTCGTCACTCTCGTGCTCGGGGCCATCTCGATCGTCTCGGTGTACTGGGGCTCGAAGACCGCGATGTCGTTCGGCCGTGACGTCCGAAGCTCGATCTTTCGGCGCGTCGAGGCGTTCGCCCAGACCGAGGTCAACAAGTTCGGTACGCCTTCGCTCATCACCCGCAATACGAACGACGTGCAGCAGGTCCAGATGCTGATCGCCGTGGGGCTCAACATGATGATCATGGCTCCGGCGATGGCCATCGGCGGAATCGTCATGGCGTTGCGTCAGGACGTCCCCCTCTCGGCGCTGCTGGTGTTCATCATCCCGGCTATGGCCGTTGTCGTCGGGCTCATGCTCAGGACCGCGATGCCTCTGTTCCAGTCGATGCAGAAGAAGATCGACCGCATCAATCAGGTCATGCGCGAGGTGCTCTCCGGCGTACGCGTCATCCGCGCGTTCGTGCGGACGGACTACGAGGAGCGCCGTTTTGCCGAGGCCAACGTCGACCTCACCGACACCGCGCTCAAGGTGAACCGGCTCTTCGCCTTGATGATGCCGGCGCTCATGCTGATCCTGAACCTCTCGATGGTCGCGATCATGTGGTTCGGTGCCGGGCGTGTCGATAGCGGCGCGATGCCCATCGGCAACCTCACCGCCTTCATCACCTACATCATGCAGATCCTCATGTCGGTACTGATGGCAACCATCATGTTCGTCATGGTCCCTCGCGCAGCAGCCTCCGCCACGCGCATCCAGGAAGTACTCGACACCGAGCCCTCGGTGTGCGACCCCGTCGAGCCGACGCCGCTCACCAGGCTGCACGGCTACATCGAGTTCGAGGACGTCGAGTTCCGCTATCCCGGCGCCGAGGATCCGGTGCTGTCGAAGATCTCGTTCGCGGCCAAACCCGGCGAGACGACCGCCATCGTCGGCAGCACGGGCAGCGGAAAGTCCACGCTGATCAACCTCATCCCGCGCTTCTACGACGTGACCGGCGGGACCGTTCGAATCGACGGCATCGACATACGGGACATGAAGCAGGAAGACCTGTGGGCCAAGGTCGGCTTCATCCCCCAGAAGGCATTCCTGTTCACCGGAACCGTCGCGTCGAACCTTCGTTTCGGTGACGAGAGCGCTACCGACGCAGAGCTGTGGCATGCGCTCGAAATCGCGCAGGGCAAGACGTTCGTCTCGGACATGACCGAAGGGCTCGAGGCGCCCATCACCCAAGGCGGCACGAACGTCTCCGGCGGGCAGAGGCAGCGCCTTGCCATCGCCAGGGCGCTCGTGAAGAAGCCGGAGATCTACGTCTTCGACGACAGCTTCTCAGCACTCGACTTCAAGACCGACTCGATGCTGCGCGCGGCCCTCAAGGCCGAGACCCGCAGCGCGACGGTCATCATCGTCGCCCAGCGAGTGAGCACGATCATGAACGCCGACCGGATCATCGTGCTCGACTGCGGCACGGTCGTCGGCATCGGAACCCACGACGAGCTCATGCGGACAAGCGAGACGTACCGCGAGATCGTCTACTCCCAGCTCTCCGAGGAGGAGGTCGCGTGAGCGATACCAAGCAGACAACCCCCGCAGCGGGCGCGACCACCCCAGGTCAGGCGAAGCCGAGCGGTCCCGGAGGCCCCGGCCGTCCCCCCGGCGGCGGCGGGTTCGGTCCCGGCGGCGGCCACATGGTAGGGACGGGCGCGAAGTCCAAGAACTTCGGGCCGTCGTTCAGGCGCCTCGTCCGCCGGCTGCGACCGCACGCCGTGAAGATCGTGCTCGTGATGCTGCTCGCGATCGTGAGCGTCACCTTCGCGATCGCGGGGCCCAAGATCCTCGGCAACGCGACCAACCTCATCTTCGAAGGCGCCATCAGCGGCCAGCTACCTCCCGGCGTGTCCCAGCAGCAAGTGGAGGCGGGCCTTCGCGCGCAGGGCAAGGACAACCAGGCCGACATGATCTCGGCAATGACGTTGACCCCCGGCGAGGGCATCGACTTCGGCGAGCTGGCCAGGATGCTGGCAATCCTCGCGCTTGTCTACACACTGTCGGCACTGTTCGCGTGGATGCAGGGCTACATCATGGCGGGTGTCGCGCAGAGTACCGTCTTCGAGCTTCGCGAGGAGGTCGACCGCAAGCTCGCCCGACTACCGCTCAAGTACTTCGACAGCAACTCCCGCGGCGACATCCTGTCTCGCGTGACCAACGACATCGACAACATCGCCAACACGCTTCAGCAGAGCCTGACCCAGATCATCACCGCG
>CAYHCN010000027.1:0-11765 GCA_964354945.1 uncultured Eubacteriales bacterium | reverse complement strand
TGGCCTTTCGAGCGATCCGTGTGAGCTACCAGAGAGCTCGGCGTCGTGCGGTTAGAGGATACCATCGGCGCTGACACGACCGGCCGCCGGACGCACGGCGATGGGTGTCGAGAGAGCCTCGGAGAGGTCGCCGCGAACGGCGCCCCCGGCGGGGCCGGACGCTCGACAGGGGCCGCTTATGGCTGCTTCCTCCCGGACCTGACCAGGTTCACGGCATGCCGCCGCCCGACCCCGCCTGAGGCGCCGCGCGGAAGACGCAGTATACCCCCCTGGCGGTCGGCAGCGCGAGGGCTGCGAAGGGTAGGAACCCTTATGCTGCCGAATCGCCCGGGGCGCCACCGAAGGGCGGCGCTTCGCGGCCTTCCCTACGGAGGTGGTCCGCCGTGACCGATATCCTCGATCGCTCCGCCTGTGCCGAACTCGCCCGCCGCTCCGGCGCTCCCAGCGTCTCGATCTACCTGCCCGCGCACCGTCTGCCCGCCACGGAGGGCCGCGCCGAGGATCCCATCCGCCTGAAGAACCTGCTCGGACAGGCCGCTGCCGAGCTGCGTGCCACGGGGCTTCGCGGCGCCGACGTGGACGGACTCCTCCGCCCCGCATACGACCTCCTCGGCGACGACGCGTTCTGGCGCCATGCCGGTGCCGACGGCATCGCCGCCTTCGCGGCCCCCGGTTTCTGGCAGCTGATGCGCTTCCGTGCGCCGATGCCCGAGCAAGTCGTGGTCGGCGACCGCTTCTACCTCAGGCCCCTGTTCGAGGCACCCACCGCTGAGAAGCCCTTCGCGGTGCTCGCGATCAGCCGCAACGGCCGCCGGCTGTACGAGGGTACGGCCCGCGGGCTGAAAGAGGTGGAGCTCGCCGAGGCGCCCATTTCCCTGGCCGAGGAGCTCCAGTTCGACCAGCGCGAGGAGTCACTGCAGTTCGATACGCACGGTTCGCCGGAGAGCGCGGCGGGTGTATCCCGAGGCCAGGCCGCGTATCACGGCCAAGGGGGCGCCAAGGACCGGGACAAGGAGGACCTCGGCCGCTACCTCCAGGACATCGAAAACGAGGTCACCGACGTGCTCATGCGGGAGGGCGAACCGCCGCTCGTGCTCGCCGGTGTGGCGTACGAGATCGCTGCGTACAGCGCTCTGAACAGGTATCGAAACACGATGGAGCCCCACATCGAGACCAATCCCGACCGGCTTTCCGAGGAAGACCTCAAGGAGCGTGCGATGCAGATCCTCGAACCGACGTTCGCCGAGCCCGCGAAGAACGCACTGAACGAGCTGGGCGAGAAGCTGGGGACGGGGCTTGCCACCGATGACATCACGCAGATCCTTCCGGCCGCCGCGTCCGGACGGGTGAAGGCGCTTCTTTTCGACGACTCGGTCGGCCCCTTCGGCTCCTTCGACCGGTCCACGCTCAGCGTCGAGGTGCGCGGCCCCGAGATGCCGCGACTGCTCCGAGCAACGCGCCCTGCCGAGGAACCGCCCGGTGACGGCTCGGGGTGGGACCTCGTGGATCTCGCCGCCGCCGAGACGTGCACGCATGGCGGTGACGTCTTCGCGTTCTGGGGCGAGGACGCACCGGTCAAAGGCGTAGCCGCGGTCTTCCGCTACTGACGTCCGTGGATCGCGGTTGACGCCGCGCGTCGCGCTCTCGCGAGTCGCCGGCCCTGCTAGTCTGAATGCGGCCTCCATTACCGACCGCATCGTCCGCCCCTCGGAAGGGGACGCGTGGACCTACCCGTTCTCCGCTGGCTTGACGCCGTCTCCGTGCGCCGTTCTCGGCGTGCCTACGACGGCACACCCCTCGAACCCGCCGCGATGGAGGCGCTCGGCTCGCTGTGTGCCGAGTTTCGGCCGTGGCCCGATGCTCGGGCTGAGGTCGTCGCCGAGCCCGTCGTGGACGTCTTCCGCGGGCTACTCGGCTCGTACGGCAAGATCCACGGAGCGCCGTCAGTCCTCGTGTTCATCGCCAAGACCGAGGGGGACGGTCCCGGGTTGCGTCACCTCGGCTACGTCGGCGAGGGCGTGATCCTCGAGGCGACTGCCTTGGGACTCGGGACGTGCTGGGTATCGGGGTTCTTCGACCCCATGCGCGCGGCGAAGGTCGTCGACCTCGCCCGGGGAGAGCGCGTGGTCGCCGTCTCTCCGGTCGGCCATCCCGTCGACGAGCGCACGAGCACAGAACGTGTGATGGAGGGGGTGGCTTCGTCGCATAACCGCAAGCCCCTGGACGATATCGCCCCCCGGTACGGGGACTGGCCGCGGTGGGCGCAGGCCGCGGCAGAGACTGCCCGGCTGGCCCCCTCGGCAACGAACCGGCAGCCGTGGCGGTTCTCGTTCGACGGTCACGACCTGCTCCTGTGCCGCAACTCCCGACGCGACCTCCCCCGCACGAGCAAATGGCTCGACCTCGGGATCGCGTCGTTGCACATCGAGCTCGGCGCTCTCGCTGAGGGTGTGCCGGGATCGTGGCGAGACGCGCCGGCCGACACGTCCGGCCTCGAGCTGTGCCGCTACCAGCCCCACGACGTCAGGTAGGATGAGCGGCGCGCCGCTTGAGTGCGAGCTACCGGCGGCGCTGTCGGACGGAGGCTGTTCGCGAGATGCGTGTTGCGGTCCTCGGCGGGAATGGATTCATCGGTCGCGAGGTAACGCGCCAGTTGCTCGCTCGCGGGCACGAGGTGGTCTGTCTGTCGCATCGCCCGGGGCGCGTGACGCCTCCGGAAGGCGTCGACGAGGTGCCGCTCATGTTCGTGCCCTCCGCCCCCGGTGACCTCGCGGTCGCAAGCGCGGACGCCGTGATCAACGTCTCCGGCTACCCCATCGCGAGTCGGTGGAACCGTCGCGCCAAGCAGCTCATCCGAGAGAGCCGAGTCGATCTCACCATGCAGGTCGTCGAGTCACTGGTGCGGGCTCGCCGAGGTGGTGGCGGGCCTGCCACGCTCGTGAACGCGAGTGCGTGCGGCATCTACGGCGACCGGGCCGACGAGATCCTCGACGAGGATTCGCGTGTCGGCGGCGACTGGCTCTCCGACCTCGCTGTCGAGTGGGAGACTGCGGCCCGGACCGCCGAGCTCTCCGGTGCCCGAGTCGTGCGGATCCGCAACGGGGTGGCGATGGGCTCCGAGGGCGTGCTGCCCCGCATGAGGACCCCAATGAAGTTGTTCCTCGGCGGGCCGACAGGCAACGGCCGTCAATGGGTGTCGTGGGTGCACCGGCGAGATCTTGCCGCACTCTACGTTCACGCGGTCGAGTGCGACGCCGTCGACGGGGCGCTCAACGGGGGTGCGCCCGACCCCGTTCGCATGAAGGAGCTCGCCCGCGCGCTCGGCCGTGCGACGCATCGTCCGTCGTGGTTCCCGGTGCCCCTGTTCGTGCTGAAGATCGTATTGGGCGAAGTGGCTCCGTACACGCTCACGAGCCAGCGGCTGAACGCGAACAAGGCGCTGTCGACGGGATTCGAGTTCGAGTTCCCCGAGATCGACCAGGCGTTCCGGGACTTGGTCTAAGCCGCCCTACACCACGAAGCGGTGCTCGCTCTCCAGCAGGTCGGTGAGCGTGGAAGGACACAGCGGCTCGCAGAACAGGAACCCCTGGAACGTGTCCACGCCGCGATCCTTGAGGAACGCCGCCTGCGACGGCCTCTCGATCGCCTCCGCGACGACCTCGAGCCCAAGGTGATGCGCGAGGGTCACCACCGTGTTGGCGATCGCCGCAGCATCGGGACGCTGCTCGATGTCGGTTGTGAACGATCGGTCGACCTTGATGCAGTCGACCGGCGTGTGGCGCAGTCGCTCGAGCGAGTTGAAGCCGGTGCCGAAGTGGTCGATGGCCACGGTCACACCGCACGAGTGCAGCTGCTCGATGATGCCGTGGATGTACTCCGGCTCCGAGTGGATCGCCGTCTCGTTGACCTCGATCTGCAAGTGCCCGGGATCGAAGCCGGTTTCGGCGAGGACCTCGGCGACCGAATCACAGAACGAGCTCGAGAAGATCTGCCGAGGAGCCACGTTGACCGAGACGCGCATCTCGGGGATGGGACCCGCGATCCACGGTGCGGCCTTCTCGCAGGCGATGCTGACGACGGCCCGCCCGAGGCTGTCAAGCATGCCGGCCTCTTCGACGAGGTCGAGGAACTCGTTGGGCAGCAGCAGCCCCCGTTCGGGATGGTTCCACCTGACGAGCGCCTCCGCCCCGGTGACCCGCCCCGTCATCGCGTTGAGCTGAGGCTGGAAGTACAGCACGAACTCGCCTCGCTCGAGCGCGGACGCGACTCGGCTTCGCAGCGCGAACCGCTCGGCAACGGAGGCCCGCATCGTGTCGCGGTAGAAGTGCCAGCCGTCCCGGCCGCCCTCCTTGGAGCGGTACATCGCCGCGTCCGCGCGCGCGAGCGCCTCCTCCACCGAGACCTCGGAGCCGGTGACCACGGCGATGCCGATGCTTGCGGTGAGCTTCACGGGGTGCCCCGCGAGGTCGAACGGCTGCCTGAACACCGACAGGAACTTCGCTGCGGCCTTCTCGGCGTTCTCGTTGCCCTCGATGTCGGGCAGCACGAACGTGAACTCGTCGCCGCCGAGACGCGCCAGCGTGTCGCCGTCGCGCATGTTCACGGCCAAACGGCTGGCGACGGCACGCAGTGCTTCGTCGCCGATCGTGTGGCCGTAGGTGTCGTTGACCTGCTTGAAGTAGTCGAGATCCATGAATAGCACCGCGACGGGACGCCCGCTGCGCGCGCTCTGGGCAAGCGCGATGCGGAGACGGTCGAGGAACAGCGCGCGGTTGGCGATGCCGGTCAGCTCGTCGTAGAACGCCATTCGCTGGAACGTCGCCTCGTGCTCCTTGCGGTCGGTGATATCCCGCGCCGAGGCAAGCACGGCGGGGGTGCCCTCGTATGTGACCGTGCGCGCCCGCACCTCGATCGGAACGGTTCGTCCGTCAGCCGCGATAGCCGCGGACTCGAAGTGCGCCGCTCCCTCACGTGCGATGCGCTCGGCAAGCCCGTCGGACTGCAGGGCGTCGCGGGTCTCCTTCGGTGCCCAGCCAAAGGGAGGCAGCGACATGAACTGCTGCTTCGTGTAACCACGAGCCTCCCACGCAGCGCGGTTCGCGTAGATGACCTCGCCTGTGAGCCTGTGGAGGATGACCGACTCGTCGATGTGCTCGAGGACGAAGCTCTCTGTTGCGACCGGATCCGCCGGCGGATCCGGCAGGCTCTGCGGAAGGACCGTCGGCGGAAGCGGTGTGGGGTGTTCGGCCGCATCGGGTGCCTGGGCCGCCGCCATCGAACCTGCAGCCGCCGTCTGAGCCGCCGTCTGGGGTGTCTCGTACAGCAGGTCGACGACCCTGCTGCCAAGCAGGGCAACGACCGACAACAGCAAGACGCCCACGCCTGCCTCCACCTGTCCCGCGAGCGTGAGCCCTACCGAAACCACCAGCCCGACCCCAACGATCGCGGCCAGCATTCGCCTCTGCACTCGACTCGTGCCCATATCCCCCGCCTTCAGCGCAGCACGCGGGAGCACCCTCGAGGCGCTCCTCACCCCTGTTCATCGGCGGGAACGGGCCGTCCATTAGGGGAGGCTCGATTGAGTATTCGTTGTGTCGAATACACTGGCACTGCGCCAACGGCCCCACTTCCTCGACGTCGACCGGAGATGCATGCCCGACCTCGGCTCAACCGTGCTCACGCTGATGCCCTTCGTGGCGGTGGGGGCGTTCCTGCCCACGTGGACGCTTTACGTGGTCATCCTGCTGGGCACAAAGCGACCGCTGGCCAACGGGATCGCGTTCGTCGCGGGGAACGCGACCTTCCGGCTCGCGCTCGGTGCCGCCGCCCTTGCCGCGGTGAAGCTGCCGAGGATCGACCTCGGCGGAGGCGGAGATCCCGAGCAGGAGGCGATTCGCGCCGCGCTGCTCGGCGCGCTGTTCCTCGCCCTCGCGCTGGCACAGTGGCGGCAGCGGGGCTCGTCGGGAGCGGGGGCCAGCCGCGTCTTCGCTCTGCTCGAACGAACACCCCCGTGGCTGTCATTCGTTCTGGGGTTCGCGTTCTGCGCGGCCCCTGGCGCGCAGTGGCTCTACCAGCTCGGCGCGCTCGGGGTGATCCAGGAGCTCGAACTCAACCTCGCCGCCGAGCTCACTTGGCTCGTGGCCGTCGTCTTCGTGCTCGAGCTCATGCTGCTCGCGCCCCTGTTCATCTACGTGGTCCTGCGCGACCGCGCCGACGCCCTCCTCGCGCGATTCCGCAGCTGGCTGGAGAAGAACTCGGCGCGCGCAGCTGCCTATCTTCTCGGGACGGTCGGTGGCCTGCTGATGGTTCGCGCGGTTTGGCTGCTGCTCAGCCAGCGCGGCTAGAAGGTCTCGCCCACCGATTCGCCGACGCCGACGCTCGCAGTCACCTTCGTACCTCCCGGCTCGGCGGTCAGGCGGATCTTGCTCTGGGCACCCGCGCCCTTCACGAAGCTGAGAGTCCCGCCGCTGGGGGCGACCTGATCGCGCACGAGCTGCCAGTTCGCCGAGGCATACGCCGCGCGATACCACGCCGCCACGTCGAACGGCTGCGCCTCGACGCTCAGTTCGTACACCCACGCCGAGTCGCCCTGCGCGTCCGCCCGGGTCACCGCGCCGTCCGGCACGGGAACCTCGATGGGGAAGCCGCTGGCCAGCTCGCTCCTGCGCTCGGCCGCCAGGGGCGCGACCCTGCTCGGGTCGCCCGCAGACTGGTTGGCGCCAGGGCCGCGCTGCTCGGAAGGCACCTGTGCGCCGGCGGTCGAACCCGTACTGGCCGCACTGGTGTCACTCCCCTGCCGCCCACAGCCGGCGAGAGCCAACAGGCAGCTAGCCAGAGCAGTCACGACGAGCAGTCGTGCGATACGGCGTGCGATTGTCACGAGCTTCCTTCCGTCATACTCGGTTCATGACCTCGAACGACCCGGTGGCCATCTCCCCTGAGGAACTGGCGGCAGAGATACTACTCGAACTGCGGCGGCTGGCGAACCCCGACAGCGTCGCCGGCATGGCCCGCTACGGCATCAACCCCCAAGGGACACTGGGAGTGTCGATCCCGGCTCAGCGCGCTCTAGCGACTGAAGCGAAGCGCCGGGTGAAGCCTCTGTCGGACGGTCCCCGCATCCGTCATGCCACCTCGCAGCTTCTGTGGGACTCCGCCGTGCACGAGGCCCGAATCACCGCGGGATTCCTCGATGACCCCGCTCTCGTCACGCGCGAGCAGATCGAGGCGTGGGCCGCCGACTTCGATTCGTGGGACGTCTGCGACCAAGTCACCTCGAACCTCTTCGACCGGACCGCGCTTGCATGGCAGATGGCCGAGGAGTTCTCGGCACGGGACGAAACGTTCGTGAAGCGATGCGGGTTCGTGTTGATGGCGGGGCTCGCGGTGCACCAGAAGGGTGCCGAGCACGACGAGGCGCTCGCCGCGTTCCTCTCTGTCATCGAGCGCGAGGCGTCTGACGAGCGCAACCTCGTGAAGAAGGCGGTCAACTGGGCGCTGCGGCAGATCGGGAAACGATCGCACCAGCTCAACGAAGCCGCCGTGGCAACCGCCGAACGCATCCAGGCCGAGCAGACCCGCTCTCCGGCGGCGCAATGGGTCGCTCGCGACGCGCTTCGCGAGCTGACCGACGACACGACGCGATCCCGGATCACGAGGTAGCGCATGCCGTCCCGCCCGCCCGCGCGCTCAGCCCCGCTCCCGCACGACATCCCGCTGCTCGAACTCACCGCGGCGCGCGTGGTACGGGGCCGACGCACGATCCTGGACGTCGACCACTTCGCGCTGTGGCCCGGCGAGCGGGTCGCGATCCTGGGCCCCAACGGGGCAGGCAAGTCGACGCTCATCGGCCTGATGACGCGCGACACCCGACCGCTCGCGCCGCAAGACCTCAACTCCCCTCCCCCGGTCCGACTCGCGGGCCGGTCGCTGTGGAACCTCGTCGATGCACGGCGGCTGCTTGGCGTGGTCTCGGCGTCGCTTCAGTCCACCTACGACCTCCCCGTGACCGTTCGCGACACCGTCCTGTCAGGCTTCTTCGGCTCCATCGGGTTGCGACAGACGCACCGGCCCACCGCCGAGCAGCTCGCCCGCACCGACATGCTTCTCGCCGAGGTCGGCGCGACCGAGCTCGCCGACCGACGCCTCGACACCCTCTCGACGGGCGAGGCGCGGCGTGCGCTTGTCGCGCGCGCGCTCGCGAACGACCCTCCGGTGCTCGTACTCGACGAGCCGTGCGACGGGCTCGATCCCGCGATGACGTGGCGCTTCCTCGAGACCACCGTCCGGCCGCTGGCCCGCTCGGGTCGCACCCTGCTGCTGGTGACGCACCACGTTGACGACATCGTCCCCGAGGTCGACCGCGTGGTGCTGCTGGCCCACGGGCGCATCGTCGCCGACGGCCCCAAGTCGGAGATACTGACTGCAGAACGGCTCTCGGAGCTGTATGGCTTCGAGGCGAAGCTCGGGCAGCACGGCGGTTGGTACCGGCTATGGTGGGGGGACGAGTGACGTGGACTCAGCGACCTATGAGCAGCGACTCGCCAGCCTGAACAACGTCATCGGCAACACGCCGCTGCTAGCGATCGAGCTCGCGTTCGAGGGCCGGCCCTACCGCATCTTCGCCAAGGCCGAGAACCTCAACATGACCGGCTCCATCAAGGACCGCATGGCGCTTCACGTTCTGGCCCGCGGGTACGAGCGCGGCGACCTCGTCCCAGGCGCTCCCATCGCCGAAGCCACCAGCGGTAACACGGGGATCTCGTTCGCAGCCATCGGCCGGGCGCTCGGCCACCCTGTGCGTATCTTCATGCCCGAGTGGATGAGCGAGGAGCGAAAGCGTCTCATCCGAGGTTTTGGCGCCGAGGTCGAGCTGGTCAGCAAGGAGGACGGCGGGTTCCTCGGCAGCATCGAGCGTGCGGAGCGCTTCGCCGAGGCGCACCCGGGGACGTTCCTCCCGCGGCAGTTCGAGAACGCCGACAACGTCGCCGCGAACGAGCAGACCACCGGCCCCGAGCTGTGGTGGCAGCTGAGGTTCCTCGGTCTGGGGGCGGATGCGTTCGTCGCGGGAGTGGGAACGGGCGGAACGGTGATGGGCGTCGGCCGCTACCTTCGCGAGCACACGCCCGGCGTGCGGATCCACCCTCTCGAGCCCGAGAACAGCCCCACGCTTCGCACCGGGCACAAGGTGGGGACGCACCGCATCCAGGGCATCTCCGACGAGTTCGTGCCGGCTCTTGTGGATCTCGAGTGGCTCGACGACATCGTCTCGGTCGACGACGGAGACTCGATCCTCATGGCCCAGCGCCTTGCCGCCGAACTCGGCCTCGGGGCAGGCATCTCGAGCGGCGCGAACCTCCTCGGTGCGGTCAAGCTCGCCGAGGAGCTCGGTCCGGACTGCACCGTCGTCACCGTGTTCGCAGACGACAACAAGAAGTACCTCTCCACCGACCTGCTGCGCGAGGAGCCGGCCAAACCCGAGCACCTCACCCCTCGGATCGAGTTGCTCGGGTTCCGGGCGATCAAGCGCACGTGCGTCACGTGCTGCGAGGCCGAGGAGTGCGACCGGTTCGACGAGCTTGCCGACGCGGCGGGCGCGAGGCCGTACTGCGCCCGACTTGACGACCCCCACCAATGAGCGCGCTCACCTCGGCCGACACCGCGCGGCTCGCGGCACTCGTCGGCGAGGTCGCACTCCTCGTCTGGGCGTACATGACGCTGTGGTTCGTGGTCGCGCTCGTACTGCGCCGCAACGACATCGCCGACGTCGCGTGGGGCCTCGGCTTCATCGCGATCGCGTGGTGGCTGCTGCTTCGGTCCGACCCCCAGCCTCCCCGGCTGTGGATCGCCACGGTCCTCGTCACGGTGTGGGGGCTTCGTCTCGCGTGGCACATCTGGTCGCGACGCCGAGGCAAACCCGAGGACTACCGCTACGCCGCGTGGCGCGAGCAGTGGGGCCGGTGGTTCGTCCCCCGCACCTACCTGCAGGTGTTCGTGCTGCAGGGGCTGTTCATGCTGCTCATCGCGATGCCCCTCGTCGTGCTTGCCGCCGAGGATCCCCCGTCCCGCCCCACGATGCTCGGTGCCCTGGCTGTCGCGGTGTGGCTGGTCGGCTTCGGCTTCGAGGCGGTCGGTGACGCGCAGCTCTCGGCGTTCGTCAGGCAACCTGAGAACCGCGGGCACGTGATGGACCGCGGTTTGTGGAAGTACTCAAGACACCCGAACTACTTCGGCGACTCGCTGCAGTGGTGGGGGATCTGGCTGCTCGCGCTCGGCGTGCCCGGCTGGATCCTCGCAGCTATCGGACCGCTCACGATCACGCTGCTTCTGCGGTACGTGTCCGGCGTGCCCATGCTCGAGCGGAAGCGTGCGGGACAGCCTGAGTGGGAAGCGTACAAGGCGCGGACAAGCGCGTTCGTTCCGCTTCCGCGGAAGCGCGGCTGATGGGCCAGCCGGCCTACACCGTCTTCGCACTCGTCTCGAACAACTTGAACAGGTTCTCGAGTAGCCTGCGGTTGTCGGCCTGATCGATCGCCACGTTCGCGAGGATCGCGTCATCGCCGAGGACGATCACAGTGCCCTTGCCGTACCGCGCGACCCCCACGACCCCGAAAGGCCCCTCGACATCCTTCTGACCGTCCCTGTTCTTGTCGCCCCAGGTTCCTTCACCGCTGTCGACGACGATCTTCGCCTGCGGCGAGGCCGCCGAGACCTGCCAGCCTGAGACGACCAGGATCTGGCTGACCCCGTCAGTCACAGGGTCGGGTTTCACCCCGTCGGCGATGAACACGCTCGGGTCGGCGCCGGGAAGCGGCGCGTCGCTCTCGATCACCACCGGGGTGACCGGAAGGCCAAAGTGCGAGGGCACCATGATCACCGGGAAGGGAACGTGGACCGTGAGCAACACGGTGCCTCCCTCGCGCACGTAGACGTCGAGCGCCTCGAACTCCTCGACGGTGAGTGGCCGCATGGGACCCGCGAGGACGATGCCCGCCGCGCCACTGAGCAGCTGGGGGGTGATCGTTGAGGTGGCCACCTGGACCTCAAAGCCGGCCTCGCGCATCGAGGCGACCATCTCCGACTGTCCCAAGTCCGTCTCGTCCTCAGCCCCGAAGATCTCGCCGTGGCCCATGTCGAACACGATCCGCCCACGCACACCTGGCGGTATCTGCTGTCCGCTGCTCGCCGAGGACCCCGAGCTTGATGCGGCGGTGCTCGAGGCGCCCGAACCGCCGGAGGTGCAACCGGTCGCGCCCGCCACGAAGGCGAGCGCGACCAGGGTCACGGCGGTCAGTCGGCCGAATCGCCGGCGCGACGTGAGGAGCATCGGGCCTAGTACGCCTCGACCCACAGCTCGTAGAACGAGCGGGGGTGGTGGCACGCGGGGCATGTCTCCGGTGCGTCCGTGCCCTCGGAGACGTAACCACAGTTGCGGCACTTCCACTTCACCGTGCCATCCTTGCGGAACACGGTGTTGGTCTTCACGTTCTCCAGGAGCTTGCGGTATCGCCGCTCGTGTGACGCCTCGACGTGCGCAATCTCGCGGAACGACATCGCGACGTCCAGGAAGCCCTCCTTGTCGGCCTCGTCGGCGAACGAGGGATAAAGGACGTCCCACTCCATGAGCTCGCCTTCAGCGGCGGCCAGGAGGTTGTCGGCGGTCGTGCCGATGACGCCTGCGGGATACGCCGCAGTGATCTCCAGATCGCCGCCCTCTAGGTACTTGAAGAAGACCTTGGCGTGCTCCTTCTCGTTCTCCGCGGTCT
>CAYHCN010000026.1:0-11780 GCA_964354945.1 uncultured Eubacteriales bacterium | reverse complement strand
CAGGTAGTCGCCGTACACGGTGTTGAACCGGCGGACGATCTCGCGGGTGAGCTCGAGGTGCGGGCGCTGATCCTCGCCGACGGGCACGTAGTCCGCGTTCACGATCGTGATGTCCGCGGCTTGCAGCAGCGGATAGAGGAAGAAGCCGACGTTGCCGAGGTCCTTGTCGGAGATCTGGTCTCGCTGCTCCTTGTAGCTGGGAACTCGCTCCAACCACGGCATCGGCGTCACCATCGAGAAGTACATCATCAGCTCCGCGACCTCGGGTACGTCCGACTGCCGATAGATGGTTGCGATGCCGGGGTCGAGCCCGGCGGCGCACCAATCGAGGACCATGTCTTCGGTCGAGCGCAGGATCTCGGAAGGATCCGCCCAGTTGCTCGTGAGCGCGTGCCAGTCAGCGATGAAGTAGAACGCGTCGTACTCGTGCTGCAAGTGCAGCATGTTCTGGAGGTTGCCGAACCAGTGTCCGATGTGGAGCTTGCCGGTGGGCCGGTAGCCGGTCAGGATTCGCTTCTTGGTCATGCGCGGCAGCTCCGAGGCTCGGTGGATAGCGCGCACCATGATAGCGCAGCCCGGCCCCGCGAAGGGGGCCACGCGCTGTCGCCGAATCGAAGCGCACGTGCCGGTATCACGCCAGCTACGTGGCTGCTGCTGTCTCCGCAGTGCCGGGCGAAGACCCCGCTCTCAGCCGACGGCCCCGAACGATCTCAACAACCGCCGCGGCCACCTGCGCAGAGACGTCCAGGAGCACCACCATAGCGGCGACGGCTATCGTGGTCGGCCCAAAGAATGCCAGTGACGCCGCCAGTAGCCCCCACGCGACCGCATTGAGCAGCGGGAGGTAGGGTCCGGGTTTCGCACCGACCTTGCCGTCCTTGGTCCCATATCGGGACGATCGACCGGCGAGCGCCCCGATGACAACGCCCACCACTACGAAGAGCGCAGTCCACAGCGGACTCAGGTGGACGCCTGTCACCCACACGATCCCGATGATGGCCACAAGCGGCACGACCACGAGAACGGCCTCGGTCAGGATTCCTGTCGAGTGCGGCCGACGAGACGAGAGACCGTAGAGCACTGCCAGCAGGACACCGAGGCCCAGCAGGCCCCATCGGATCCACAAGACGTAGTTCTGAAGGTTCTGCATCCTCGATGCCCTCCCCAGACACCCGGCGCTTTCCCGCCTGCACGCGTGCGGCGCGAGGCCTGCCGCTCAGGACGTATCGGGCGTGCCAGCGTGGTCCTTTGACTCCTCGGGCTCGAGCACGTACCGCATAGAGGGTTCAACGGCCCCTGGACCGCCGCGTTGCAGCGCCCAAGATCCGAACGAAGTCTCGGCGAATGTCCCTCCAAGCAGAAGCACCAGCAGTACCAGAAGCGCAAGTGCGACGAACAGGATCACCTCGGCTTCAAGGAGATCCTGGGTGTCGACGGCTGCCCCCTGCCCCGAGCTCAGGGGTTCGGTCGCCCCGTCGACGGCGTACACGAGCGCCGGCTTCTCGACCGGCGAGAAGCCTTGCTTGCCCGGTGGTGGCGGATGTGACGCGAACCAGGCACTGACAGCCTCGTGCGGGGCCGGGCCCACAACTTCATGGCTGACCATCCGCACGTTTCCCGTGCCGGTCCACTCCTGCGAGCCCTTGCTCGCCTCGCCAGAACCCGTACCGGTGTAGTCCGGTCGCGTCGCAGTGAACGTTGCGGATGCGTATACCCGCGCGCCGATGACGTGGTCGTAGATGGCAAAGCCGAACTGCTCGTGCTTCGCGTTCTTCCAGCCGGGTTCCACGAGATAGGTCCGTGTGATTCCCCCGGCTTCGGCGGTCACGCGAACCTCTTGGTTGCCCGCGTCCTGCAAGATGATGGTGATCGGATAGATCTTGCCGTTGCTCGCCTTGACGTAGCCCGCATAGGTGCCCTCGAAGTCGGCGTAGGTAGCAGCAGCCGCCTTGGCCGGAAGAGCGGCACCGAGCAGAACGGGCAAGGCGATGGCGCATGTTGCCAGAGCAAGCCCTAGAAGCCGCCTCATCTCTCCCCCTCTAGAGCAAACAGACGACAGTATCTTCCTACCCATTTCGTCCCCAGAACGTGGGCGAGTCGCGACCTTGACCTCCGGACCGGCCTGCGCGTGCGCTAGAAGATGGTCGTCACTCCGGAGAACAACTGGCTGAGGGGGTAGACGGTGAAGTTGAAGTAGACGCCGATGGGGTCCACCCGGAACACGTACGGCACGAGGAAGAGGAGCGCGAGCAGGATCACGAACCCGTACTGCTCGACCTGGTGGTAGATGCGCAAGCCCCCGTCGGTGAGGAACAGCGGGAGCACGCGCGAACCGTCGAGCGGCGGGATCGGGATGAGGTTGAAGAACACCAGCACGAGGTTCATGAAGCAGAAGTACCACAGCACCATTCCGGCGATGACCGTCGGCGACATCTGCGATAGCGAGAGCGGGTTGCCGGTGAAGAGCGCGAGGACGAACGGAGCGATCCTCGCGGGACCGAGGAGCCGCACGCCGATTCCCGCGAGCAGCGCGATGACCACATTGGTGACCGGCCCGGCGATCCCAGTGAGGAACATTCCCTGACGATAGTCGCGGAAGTATCGGGGGTTGATCGGCACGGGCTTGGCGTAGCCGAACGAGAAGGAGCCGTTGCTCATGAGCAGCAGGAGCGCGGGCATGAGCAGCGTCCCCCACGGGTCGATGTGGCGTACGGGGTTCAGGGACAGGCGTCCCGCGTTCTTCGCAGTCGGATCGCCGAGTCGATTCGCGACCCAGCCGTGCGAGATCTCGTGGAGGATGATCGCCGGCAGGATGAGGATGAAGCGCAGGGCGTAGCCGACAAGGGTCACTCGGTCACTCCTTCGGGTTCTTCGATTGCGGCGCTCACCGCGTATTGCCCGCGCCACGTCAGCGCGACACGATCCCAGCTTGCACGGCGAGCCGCCGGAGGTTCTGCAGCTCGGCCTCTCGACCGACGGCCACTCCGTCGAGCCGGTCGTCCCGCGCCTTGCCGAGCACGCTCGCGAACGCTTCGGAAGGTTGGGCGCCCATCTCGATGAGGTCTTGTCCGCTCACCGCAGGTTTCAAGCCAGCGAGATCCGACAGGTAAGTCTCCACCCGCTCGCGCCCGTGGGGTGAGGCGGCAGACCACACTACCACGAAGGCCTCCGGGGTCAGGGGCTCGAGGAGATGGTACAGCCGGCTCGGCTGAAGCTCGCGGCGGTCGTCCAGCGCGCGAAGCACCGTGGGCCCTCGCCGCGCGACGTGCAGGACCGTCTCGGCATACTCGCGGCCTAGCCGGACGTGGCGCAGCCACCTCTCGGCACTCTCGACCGCGGACCCCAGCGCAAGTGACGAGACCAGGGCGACGCGCCTTCGCGGCTGGCGGCTGAGCCGCGCGGACAGATGCCGGAAGGCGCTCTCGGCGCCGGCCATGTGTGCGAGCGCGTCGGGTGCGGCGACATCGATGGGCAACAGGAGGGCGAGCGCTCCCAAGTCGTCGAGTCGCTCGAAGATGGCCGCCGAGGACTCCTCGTCGACGATGTCGAGCATCTCCTCGCGAAGCCTGGCCCCCGAGACCTCTTCGAGCATCGCCATATCCACCGCGCGTCGGGCGAGGTCGTCGGTGGCGCGATCCATGGCAAAGCCGTACCGCCGCTCGAACCTCGCGGCACGAAGGACACGCGTGGGGTCTTCGATGAACGACAGGGTGTGCAGCACGCGCACGATGCCTCGTTCGAGGTCGCGAAGTCCGCCAAAGGGGTCAGCGATCGCGCCGAAGCACTCCGCGTTGATGCACGCGGCCATCGCATTGATCGTGAAGTCGCGCCTGAAGAGGTCCTGTCGCAACGACGAGCGCTCTACAGTGGGCAGCGCGCCCGGTCGCGTGTAGTACTCCGTCCGCGCGCTCGTGACGTCGATGTGCAGCGTTCGGGACAGCACCACGACGGCGGTGCCGAAACGGCGGTGCACCTTCACCCGAGCGCCGAGTCGCTGCGCGGCAGCCTCGGCAAACGCCACACCATCGCCCTCGACCACGACGTCCATGTCGAGGTTGCGACGTCCGAGCAGCATGTCGCGCACGAAGCCCCCGACCACGTGGGCGCGCACCCCGAAGTCCTCGGCGAGCTCACCGATCGAGCGCAGCGCGCCGAGGGCCTCGCCGGGAAGCAGCGCTTCCAGGTTCGCGAGGAAGCGGTCGGTGGCCTCGCTTCGCTGCTGGGGGACGCGACGATCCAGATAGGCGTCGCCGTGCTGGGCGCGTAGCACGTCCTTGCGGGTGACGATGCCAACGAGCCGGCCGTCCTGCATCACTGGCACTCGGCCGATCCCGCGCTGCGCCAGCAGGCGCTCGAGTTCGGCGAGCTCAGCTTCGGGACCGACGCAGATCGGGTCACGGTTCGTGAACCCCTTCACAGGCGCGTGAGCGAGGCCGTGTCGCTCGGCTTTGTCGACGTCCTTGCGGCTCACGACGCCCACGAGCTCGCCGTCCGCTACGACCGGCAGACCCCCATGGCCCCACTGCCGCATGAGCTCGCCGGCTTCGCGCATGGACGCGTCTGGTGAGATCGTGCGCACGGGACTCGACGCGATGTCGCCCGCGCGGAGCGGCCGCCTTACCTCGACCTCGAGGGCCTCGCGTACCCTGTGGAGCGCTTCCGCTTCACCGATCTCGCGGAACCCCGCCGAGGCAGCCTGGGCGTGCCCTCCACCACCCAGACGCGTCATCACGGCGCCGATGTCGATCTCGGGAAGTCTGCTGCGCCCCACGATCTGCACGCGCTCGGGCATGGACACGACCGCTACCGCGGCGCGGAAGCCCATGTCCTCGACGACGTAGTGCGTGAGCACGCCCGCCGAGTCGACGTAGTCGTCGGTGCGAGCAACACCGACGGCGATGTCCTGCCCGTTCACGTTCCACACCGTCAGCGATGCAGTGAGCTGTTCGAGGAGGTTCTGCTGGCGCGGGTCGAGAGTTCGAGCCAGGAACTCGTTCACGACCTCGAGCTCGGCCCCCGCGCCCATCAGGAAGGCCGCGGCTTCCGCGTCGAACGCGGTGGAGGCGGGGTACGTAAGCGATCCGGTGTCCTCGTGGATGCCGAGAAGCATCACGCTCGCCTCCAGAGGGGTCAGGGGAATGCCTTGTCGGCGGATCTCGTGGACGAGGATGGAGGTCGTCGCGCCCACGGGAAGCGACCTATCGTCGGCGGTGGTGAGATCGCCCTCCGCGGGCGGATGGTGGTCGTAGACGATGACCTCGACCTCGGGGTTCTCGGCGATCTCCCGGAACTCCGCGATACGGCCGGGGTCGCGGGTGTCGACCATGATGAGGCGGTCGACAGTGGCCAGATCGAGGCCTTTGAGATCGGCGAACTCGAGGAACTCCTCGTGGAGATTATGGAACGCGCGGACGTTCGCGTTCTGAGTGCCGAGGAACACCCCCTTGGCGCCGGGGAACAACTTGGTCGCCGCGATGGTCGAGGCGTAGGCGTCGAAGTCAGGGTTGGCGTGTCCTACCGCGATCTGCACGGGCACATCCCTCGCGTCCGACGGGTTGTGGAGGCCTCACCCTCATCGTACCGAAACACGGGCGCCGACAGACGCGAACCCGGCAGAAGCGCGAAGCCTCCGGCCCTGACCCCCCTTCGGGCGACGGGGCGTCAGACCTCCTGGAACAGCACCGGTGGCGACACCGGGTCGGGCGAGTACCGCACCGAGCCGAGGAACCTGTCCTCGGCGAGATCGATGAGGTAGTCGGCCTCGGCGTGGAGGACCGCGAGCGGATCGCCCTTCTCCACGCGGTCGCCACGACGCCTGAGGAGCTGGATGCCGGCCGCAGGATCGATCTCGTCGCCGGCCTTCTCGCGACCTGCCCCGAGGCGCACCGCGGCGCGCCCGATGGCCTCGCCGTCGAACCCGGCGATGTAGCCATCGATCACCGCTCGCGCCACGCGCGAGCTCTCGGATCGGGGAAGCAACGACGAATCGTCAACGATCCGTGCATCCCCGCCCTGCGCGGCGATCCACTCGGCGAACTTGCGCAGCGCGGCGCCCGAATCGAGTGCACGCTCTAGCACCGGGCGGGCGGCCTCCTCGTTCTCAGCCGCCTTGCCGAGCACCATCATCTTGGCCGCGAGTGCGAGCACGACCTCCCGCAGCTCCGCGGGCCCCTCGCCCTTCAGGACCTGGATGGCCTCTCGCACCTCGAGTGCGTTGCCGATCGCGTTGCCGAGCGGCTGCTCCATGTCGGTGAGCACGGCTTCGATGGTGCACCCGAGCGCATTGCCCACGCGGATCAGCTCCCGGGCGAGGTTGCGCGCCTCGTCCTCGGTCTTCATGAACGCGCCGGAGCCCACCTTCACGTCGAGCACGATGCCTGCAGCGCCACCGGCGACCTTCTTGCTCACTATGCTGCTCACGATCAGGGGGATGCTCGGCACGCTGCCGGTGACGTCGCGCAGCGCGTAGATCTTCTTGTCGGCGGGGTCTATGTCCGGTGACTGAGCGATAACTGCGACTCCGACCGTGGCCACCTGGTGCGCGAACTCGTCCTCGGACATCTCGATGCGGAAGCCGGGAATCGACTCGAGCTTGTCGAGCGTTCCTCCGGTGTGGCCGAGCCCGCGACCGCTCATCTTGGCGACGGGGACGCCGCACGACGCCACGAGGGGTGCGAGCACGAGCGTGGTGGTATCTGCGACACCGCCGGTGGAGTGCTTGTCGACGGCGACCCCCGGGACGCACGTGAGGTCGACACGGTGCCCCGAGCGGACCATCGCATCGGTCATCCACACGGTCTCGTCCTCGGACAGCCCGTTCAGGAACGCGGCCATCAGCCACGCAGACATCTGGTAGTCCGGCACCTCGCCCCGGCTGAAGCCCAGCACGATGGCGTCCATCTCCTCCACGGTGTGGGTACCTCCGTCGCGCTTACACTCGATGAGCTCTTCGAATACGAACTCGCTCACGCTCCGGTCACCTCCGAGAGGAAGGACGTGCCCCGCCCGCAGGCACCCGAGTAGCCGTAGAAGTCGAGGACCGTCTCTCCGACGTCGGAGAAGGTCGTGCGCGTGCCGAGCGCGACACCGCGATCGACGCCCTTGACCTTCGCGATGAGCGGCGTGTACTCGCGAGAGTGGTCGGTCGAGTTCGTCGTGGGGTCGCAGCCATGGTCGGCGGTGATGATGAGCAGGTCCCCGTCGATCATCGCGTCGAGCAGCTCGGGCATGCGGCCGTCCACGGCCTCGAGGCCGTTCGCGTAGCCGCGCGCGTCGTTGCGGTGCCCCCACAACATGTCGAAGTCGACGAGGTTCGCGAACACGAACCCCTCGGCGGCGCTGCTGACGCGCTGCACAAGCTTGGTGAAGCCGTACATGTTGTCCGTCACGTGCGGCGATTCGCAGATGCCTCGCCACGCGAAGATCTCGCCGATCTTGCCGATGCCGTAGCACGTGACGCCGCGTTCGGTCAGCCGGTCGAGGACTGTCGGCTCACACGGCTTCAGGGCGAAGTCCCGCCGACGATGTGTCCGGACGTACGTCCCGTCAACGGGACCGACGAACGGCCGCGCGATGATGCGCCCGACCGCGTGCTCGCCGATCATCACGCGCTCGCGCGCGATCGCGCAGATCCGGTACAGCTCCTCGACGGGGATGACGTCTTCGTGGGTCGCGATCTGGAACACCGAGTCGGCGCTGGTATACACGATCGGGTAGCCGGTCGAGACGTGCTCGTCGCCGAGCGCCTGGATGATCGCGGTCCCACTCGCCGGGTAGTTGCCGAGCCACCCGTAGCCGGTCTCCCGAACGAACGCTTCCATGACCTCGGGTGGAAAGCCGTCCGGGTAGGTCGGAAACGGCCTTGTGAGGTGGAGGCCCATCATCTCCCAGTGCCCGGTCGTGGTGTCCTTGCCCGCCGACTGCTCTGCGTTCTTGCCCCACGACGCGGTCGGCTCTGCGGTGGGGGCCACGCCCTTGACGTCGGTGATGTTGCCGAGCCCCATGCGCCGCAGGTTGGGCATCTCCAAACCGCCGACGGCCACCGAGGTGTTGGCCAGCGTGTTCGAGCCTTCGTCGCCATAGTCCGCTGCGTCGGGAAGCGCGCCGCACCCCACACTGTCAAGCACGAGCACGATCGCACGCGGTCGCCGCGGCACCTAGACCACCGCCCGTGCGACCTCGTCGAGCGACGTGAGCCCGATGGCGACCTTGTCGAGCGCGTCGCGTTTCATGGGGATCATCCCGCCTTCCAGGGCGATGCTGCGGATCTCCTCGGAGGGAGCACTGCGGAGAAAGGCGCGCGTGATGTGATCGTCGACAACCATCACCTCGAACACGCCGATTCTTCCCCTGTAGCCGGTGTTCCGACATTCACTACAACCGTGTGGCTCGTACACGTTCATTCCGATCGCTTCATCCTCTTCGAACCCCACTGCCACAAGTTCCTCCCAACTGCATGTTGTGGGCTGCTTGCAGGCGTCGCACAACCGTCGAACCAGCCGCTGCGCAACAACGCCGAGAAGGGACGACGACGTCACGTAAGGTGGCACACCCATCTCGGACAGTCGGGTGAGCCCGCTCGGCGCGTCGTTGGTGTGGATCGAACTCAGAACGAGGTGTCCTGTGAGCGCTGCGCGGACGGAGATCTCGGCGGTCTCCGGATCGCGAATCTCTCCCACCATCACCACGTCGGGATCGGAGCGCAGGATCGTCCTCAGCCCTGCGGCGAAGGTCAGTCCAATCCTCGGATTGATCGCAATCTGGGTAGTGCCGGCCATCACATACTCGACAGGGTCCTCGACGGTAATGATCTTCCGGGTCGAATCGTTGATGCGAGTGAGGGCCGCGTACAAGGTGGTCGACTTGCCCGAGCCCGTCGGTCCCGCAACGAGAATGGAGCCATACGGGTGCGCAAGCAGCCTGAGGAATCGCCTGAGCGTGACCTCGCTCATGCCCACATCCTCCAAATCGAGAAAGGAAAGGGATGAGTTGAGAATACGGATCACGAGACTCTCCCCGTAGCGGGTCGGCAAGCTCGCGACACGTAGGTCAACGGTCCGGTCGTCGACTCTCAGGCCGATCCGGCCGTCCTGGGGCAGGCGTCGCTCGGCTATGTCCATTTCGGCCATCACTTTGACGCGCGACAGCACGCCCGCGGCGGCCTTCCTGGGGAGGTCCTTCGCATCGCGGAGCACCCCGTCTATGCGGTACCGGACGCGTACCGCACGCTCGGCCGGCTCTATGTGGATGTCGCTCGCACCCTCTCTCACTGCATCCCTGAGGATGCGGTTGACGGTGCGGACCACCGGCATCGTGTCAATCTCCGCGATGCCCTCGTCGTCGAACGCCTCGAGACTGACGGTCTCGATCTCGTCGCGGAACGCTTCGGCGCCCACCACGTACTTCTCGATGGCGTAGCGAATCTGGGTTGACGAGGCGACAACGGGGATGACCTTACGCTTGGTCCGCATCTCAACGTCGTCGATAGCCTCGATGTCGAGCGGGTTGCTCATCGCCAGGAGTATGTCGTCGCCAGAGAAGCCGATAGGCAGCATCACACGTCGTCGAGCCACCCGCTCCGGCAGGAGCGATGCCGCGAAAGCGTCGACGGGGTAAGCGGCCAGGCTCACGTGGCTCAGACCCTTCTGGGCCGCCAAGGCTGCTGCGATCTGCTCCTCGGTCACCACCAGACTCCGGACGAGCTGCTCTCCGAGGCGGCCGCCCTCTCGCGTCTGCTCGTCTAGCGCCTTCGCGAGCTGTTCCTCGGTGACCAATCCCGATGTAACGAGTATCTCGCCTAGCTTCTCCGGGCCGCTTGCCACACGTGATCCTTCATCAGGTTCATGACGTACACCCATGCCTACGAAGCCCCCTGCCTACAGAAGAGACGCTATGCGAACGAACCTAGTTCCTGCCTCTCGCCAGGCTTAGCACCCATTCGGCCACGAGCACGACGAGGATCGTCAGCGCCGCGTTCGCATCGAACACGCCGCCGTACGGCGTCTTGATCGACTCGACGCCGAAGGGGATGACGAGGAGGTTGGTGACTGAGACGACCGCCTTTGCCCAATCCAATGACGCGATCTGCCCGAAGAACATGACCACCAAGCGCACGGTAAGCGCGATGGCCACGAAGACGAGCAGGTTCATCACCACGGTGAGCAGGGTACGACCGGACTTCGAGCTCACGGATGCCTCCATCGAGTCGGGCGATTCGGCTGCTGTCGATTATCGGCACAACCTGCCCGAAGGCGCCACCGGATATCTGCGTGAGACCGCAGTCGACCTAGCGCAGTGCGTCCGAGACGATGCGCGAGATCATCATCCGTGCGACATCCGATGATTCGAGATCTCCGTGCTCGAGATGCTCCTTGGCGGCGGCCACTCGGTCGCGGCGCGTCTCCGGGCAGTGATCGATCTCCTCGAAGACCCGGGCCATCAGCTCGGCGGAGATGCGAGGACTGTCCGGGATGTAGTCGTCGAGATGCGAGCGGAGCTGCTCGGCGGCAAGGCGGGCTTGTTCATTCGATATCTGCATGGCCTATGAATCGGACGCTCCGTCAGGCCACTTAACCGTAGGCAGATGTGTTTTCTCTCATGTTGTGACAGGGGTCACAACCTGCGGAAACGTCGTCACTGCGAACCCCGAAAGAGCCCTTTGCGCAGGGCGCCGCCGAGGAGGGAACGGCGTCGAAACCGGAGCCGAAACGGCCCCGGAAAAAGGGGGAGCCCCAAGGCCGGCACCTTGAGGCTCAGGGGTAAGGGGTTGCATTCGCATGCAACTTGAGCCACATGATACAAGGGTCGTGCCACACGTGCAAGACCCTATTCCGGAGGGCGCAACGACCCGCGAACGGCCGCAATCTATCGGTAAGCGAACAGGTTCAGCAGGACCCCCTGACCCATCGCCATGATCACTGCCCCGCCGAGCACAACGGCGATCGCGCAGACACCGACGACCCGCCCCGCGAGCCCGCTCGAGACCTCTTGCTCGGCGAGAAGCGCGTCCTTGTCGACACCCCCGGGGACCTCGGCTTCGATCCGTTCGATGGTCTCCGCATCACCTGGCTCGCACTCGAAGTACATCGCCCGCAGCACCGCACCGTAGTACCCGAACGAAACAACCGAGCCGACCAGGCCGAGGACCGCAAGCACCAGCAGCACCTCGCCGTACTGGGCCACGACCCGGCTGGCGTAGACCGCAACCCCGAACGCCTGCAGCTTGCCCCAGAAGCCGAGCAACGGCGGAATGCCGGTCAGCGAGAGCACCAGAGTCGCAATCCCCGCGGACAGCCAGGGTGCGTGCGAGCCGAGCCCCGCCATGCCCTCGATCGACCCGTCCCAGTCGGGACGAACCCGCTGAACCGCGATCGCGGCGAGAAAGGCCCCGATGATGGCGATCGAGTAGGTAGCGAGGAAGAACGCCGCCTGCTGGGGCTGACCGACCGCAACCGGGATGAGCGCGTAGCCCGCCTGCGCGATGCCCGAGTACGCAAGCATCCGCGCGTACGACCGCTGCCTGAGAGCGGCGAGGTTGCCGTACACGATGGAGCCTGCCGCGATGGCAGCGACGACGACAGGGAGCCGCCTCGCGTCGTTGCCGAGAGCCTGGGTCAGGACGATCGTGACTGTGAGAAGCCCGGCGATCGCTCCCGTCTTCGCCGAGGACGCCAGGATCGCCGCTCCGGTGGACGGCGCATTCCCGTACGCGTCGGGAACCCAGGAGTGGAACGGGAACGCCCCCGCCTTGAACGCCAGCGCGCTCACGACCAGCGCACCAC
>CAYHCN010000025.1:0-11919 GCA_964354945.1 uncultured Eubacteriales bacterium | reverse complement strand
GAACTCCTGTAGCTTTGACCTGCGGTGATGCATCGGCGTCGTGCCGCGGCGCCCGTCTTGGCGCGTCGCCTCTCCACCGAAACGACATAGTGAGCCACGGCGGTTGGCACTCGGCTCTCTGTTAGACTGTGCCGCGGGGCAATTGTCGCTGAATGATTTGGAGCAGACCCTTGGATAGCATCGCCGATTCTGTGGTGCCTGAAGTCGCGGCGCCGCAGGTTCCGACGGTGGAAACCAGGCCGGCCGGCCCCCCGATGCTCACTCTTCGTGGCGTATCCATGTACTACGGGGCCGATAAGCCTGCGCTTTCCGCTGTAGACGTTCAGATCAACTCCGGCGACTTCGTCTTTCTCGTCGGTCATTCCGGCTCGGGCAAGTCCACGTTCATCCGCTTGATGCTTCGCGAGCTCGTCCCTACGCAGGGCCAGATCATCGTGGCCGGCCAAGACCTCGTGAAGCTGAAGAGCTGGAAGGTGCCGTACCTGCGCCGCAACATCGGGTGCGTGTTCCAGGACTTCAAGCTCCTGCCGAACAAGACGGCGTTCGAGAACGTCGCATTCGCGCTCGAGGTCATCGGCAAGAGCCGGCACGTCATCCGGACCCAGGTCCCCGAGGTGCTTCGCCTCGTCGGCCTCGAGGACAAGCTCGAGAGCTATCCGGATGAGCTCTCCGGTGGCGAGCAGCAGCGTGTCTCGATCGCTCGCGCCTTCGTCAACCGGCCGCCGCTCCTGCTGTGCGACGAGCCGACGGGCAACCTCGACCCTCAGACGTCGCTCGGCATCATGAAGCTGCTCGAGCGCATCAACAAGACGGGGACCACGGTCCTCATTGCGACCCACGACCGCGACATGGTCGACTCGATGCGCCGTCGCGTGATCGCCCTCGAGAACGGACGGGTCATCCGCGACCAGGACCGAGGAGTCTACGGGTATGTCGATTAACGTCAGCTACTTCACCCGGGAGTCTCTCACGAACTTCCGGCGCAACTGGGTGATGTCGTTCGGCGCAGTTATCACCATCTACCTGTCGCTGCTGCTCGTCGGCGTGTTCCTCGTGTTCGGCGTGTTGGTCAACAGCGTCGTTCAAAGCGTCGAGAGCAAGGTGTCCATCCAGGTGTTCCTAAAAGATGGCGCGCCGACCGCCGACGTGAATGCGCTGCAGAGGTGGCTGCTTGCCGAGAGCCTCGTGAAGAGCGTCGACTACACGAGCAAGTCCGAAGCGCTCGAGCGGTTCAAGAAGGAGATGAAGCAGTCTCCTGAGATCGTGAACAACCTCGACCGCAACCCGCTGCCCGCGTCCTTGGATGTCACACTCAAGGATCCGCGCACGGTGGAGGCGATGGTCGCCAAGGTCAAGGCGCAGCCACTGTTCATCAAGGTCGCCGACCGACCCGACAACCCCGAGGAGTCGCTGAAATACGGCCAGCAGGTCGTCCGCCGGCTCTTCGCGTTCACCCGGGTGGTGCGCGTCATCGGCGTCGTGTTCGTGATCATGCTCGTGATCGTGTCCCTGATCTTCATCAGCAACACGATCCGGATCGCGATCTACGCACGGCGCAAGGAGATAGGCATCATGCGCCTGGTCGGCGCCAGCAACTGGTTCATCCGCACGCCGTTCCTGCTCGAGGGCGTGCTGCAGGCGATTCTTGGCGCGGCCTTTGCCATTCTGACTATCACAGGCCTTGAGGCCCTTATCTTGCCGAGACTCGGAGAGGCGCTCCCGTTCCTGCCGGTCCAGGTGACCGCAGCAGCGGTGGCGCAGATCGGACTGATCCTTGTCGTGGCTGGGGTGCTGATCGGCCTGCTCGGTTCGGGCTTGGCATTGAGGCGCTACCTCAAGGTCTAGTGCTCGCCGGGGACCCCGTTTCACCACGACCCGAGAGAAGACTCGAACACATCATGAAGAACGGAACTCGCGTCGCCATCGCGACGCTCCTCACCGTGATCTTGCTGGCTGCAGGCTTCGCCGGCGGCTTCGCCGTATCCCGTGCGACGTCCGAGGCGGCGATCGCATCCGTTGAGGTCCCGACGTTCGACCATGACGCCACGACTGCGGGCGACAAGGTCGACAAGGTGAACAAGTTGCTCCAGAAGGATGCGCTCAAGCCCCCCAACGAAACCTCGGCGACTGCGGGCGCCATCAAGGGGCTGCTCGAGGCGACCGGCGACAAATACGCCATGTACCTGGACCCCAAGCATCTGGAGTTCTTCAACGAGCAGATGACCGGCAGCTACGGCGGTGTTGGTGTCGGTCTCGGCGAGAAGGACGGTGCCGCGTACGTCGTTGAGGTCTTCCCGGGCACGCCTGCCGCGAAGGCGGGGGTCAAGCGCGGCGACGTGATCAGGACCGTCAACGGCGTCACTCGGAAGAAGTGGACCACGGACGAGGTCATCAAGCGCGTTCGCGGACCCAAGGGCACGGCTGTCTCGGTGACGATGTACCGCCCCGGCACGAAGAAGCTCGTGCCGTTCAAGCTCATGCGCGAGGACATCAAGTACCCCAACATCAAGACGAGCCTGAAGGGCGACGTCGGCTACATCGCGATGTACGAGTTCAACTCGACGTCGGCCAAGGACGTCCGGGCCGCGATCGAGAAGCTGGAGAAGCAGGGGGCCAAGGGTTTCGTGCTCGATCTGCGTAACAACCCCGGCGGCCTGCTCGACCAGGCGGTCGACGTGTCCTCGCTGTTCGTTCGCGACGGCGTGATCGTGCAGGTCGACGAGCGCAACAAGAAGCCGATCGAGTATCGCGCGACCGGCGACGTGGTCACGGACGCACCGGTGGTGCTGCTGGTGAACGAGAACTCCGCTTCTGCCAGCGAGATCACTGCCGGGGCATTGCAGGACTACGCACGCGCGAAGCTCGTGGGCACGAAGACCTACGGCAAGGGCAGCGTCCAGACGATCGAGAACCTCTCCTTCGGCGGCGCAATCAAGTTCACCACCGCCCACTATCTGACGCCGAAGGGCCGCGCGATCAACGGGAAGGGCCTCAAGCCCGACGTGTTGGTCAAGATGAACGTCGAGAAGATGGCCAACGAGAAGACCGACACGCAGCTCCAGCGCGCTCTCGAGATCGTTCGCTCTCAGCTGAAGTAGCGCCGGGTCCATCACGCGCCAATGAAGAAGCGGCGGGCACATGCCCGCCGCTTTCGCGTTCCGGTCGGTTCGAGACGGGGCCAGCTACTCCTCGAGCTCGTCCTCGCCGTCGAGAGAGATGATCTCGAAGTCGTCACCGACCGCCTCGACCAGCAGCCGTGGTCCACGCTCGCCGGACTCGGGCTCCTCGGCGATGGTGACCATCTCGAGAAGGCTGCCGTCGCCGTAGAGGCGGAAACGCCACGACTCGCCGGTATCGGGCTCGAAGTCGAGGTAGCGGAACGACGCCACGTTGAGGAACAAGCAGCCGTTGACGGCCATCGTCGAGGACTCGGGGTCGGCCATCAGCTTCACGAGGGTGCCCCGGCCTTCGCTCACGACCTGGCCGTCGACACTCCACGTGTACTCAAGGGACTCGACCGTTTCGAGGGCCCGCAGCATGTCCCGGAAATCGGTGACTGTGCCGCGGTCTATGAGGCAAGGTGCGAGGGGTCGAGGCTTGGTCATGAGCGCCTCCGGCGAATAGGCGGGACCGGTTATCGGGAATTCTAGCATCGAGCTATGACGCCGAGGATGGCGTCCTGCCGTGCGGTAGACTCACTCCGACCAACGGCGAGGAGCGATCTGATATGGGCCGCCAGAAACGAGAGAAGCAAGCTCACCGCGGTGGCCTGATCCTCGGCAGGATCTCGGTCACGCGTCACGGCTACGGCTTCGTCGACGCTCCCGAAGGCCACATCTACGTCTCCCAGCGCGACACGGCCGGCGCGATGCACGGCGACACCGTGGCGGTCCGCCCCGAGGCCCGCCGAGGCAAAGAAGGCCGCCGCGGCAGCGTCGTGCGGATCATCGAGCGCAAGACCTCGACCGTCGTCGGGCGCTACGAGAGGCACGGCGCCGTGGGCCTCGTCATCCCCACCGACCCTCGGATGCGCAGCGAAGTCATCGTCGGGGCGCGTGAGGCAGGCGAGGCGCGCACCGGGGACATCGTGGTCACCCGCCTCACGGCCTATCCCACTCGGCAGCACGCCGCACAGGGGTACGTCGAGGAGGTGCTTGGCAGGGAGGGCGACCCGGGCATCGAGCTGGAGATCATCATCCGCGAGCATGGGCTCGCCACCGAGTTTCCCGAGGGGGTGCTCGCCGAGGCGGTGCGCATCGAGCAGGGCATCGAAGCCGCGGAGAAGGCCGGACGCAAGGACCTCCGCGATGTCCTCACCTTCACCATCGACCCGGTCGATGCCCGCGACTTCGACGACGCGATCTCCATCGAGCACGTGGACGGCCGCGTCCGGCTCGGCGTGCACATCGCCGACGTGAGCCACTACGTTGCCTGGGGCAGCGAGATCGACGAGGAGGCGCGGCAGCGCACCACGAGCGTGTACCTCGTCGACCGCGTGCTGCCGATGCTTCCCGAGGAGCTCTCCAACGGCATCTGCTCGCTGAAACCCGAGGAGGACCGCCTGGCATTCTCGGTGGTCATGGACTTGTCGCCCGATGGCATCGTCGAGAAGTCCCAGCTGTTCCCGAGCATCATCAGGAGCGACCGGCGGTGCAACTACGACGAGGTCGACGCGTGGCTCTCGGGCGAGGCAAGCTTCCCCGACGAACGCATCGAGAAGGCGATCAAGGACTTCGCGCGCATAGCGGCGACGCTCGGGAAGAGGCGCGTGGCTCGCGGGGGGCTTGACTTCGAGACCGTCGAGGCGAAAGTCGTGCTCGCCGAGGACGGCAAGCCGTTGCACGTAGTGCTGCGCAAGCGGACCGTCGCAACCAACATGATCGAGGAAGCGATGATTCGCGCGAACGAGGTCGTCGCTGAGCACATGAAGCGCGTCGAAGCGCCGATGGTCTACCGCATTCACGAGGACCCCGATCCCGAGGCCCTCGACCAGATCGGCGTGATCCTCAAGGAGTTCGACTACCCCATCAAGGCCGTCCACGGCGCAAGCCCGTCGACGTTCCAGAAGATCATCGACTTCGCACACACGCGTCCCGAGAAGTACCTCATCAACTCGCTGCTGCTCCGGGCCATGGAGCGCGCTCGGTACGTCGACTACGCCGCGCCGCACTTCGGGCTCGCCAGCGAGGCCTACTGCCACTTCACCTCGCCGATTCGCCGCTACCCCGACCTGGTGGTCCACCGGCTGCTGCGCCGTCAGCTCGAGGGCACCATCGACACCGCCGCGGATGCGGTTGCGATGGCACCGGAACTCGAATGGATCGCGGAGCACTCGTCGACGATGGAGCGCGAGGCGGAGATGGCCGAGGACGACTCGGTCCGCTTCAAGCTCTGCGAGCTGATGGCTGAGAAAGTGGGGGAGGTTTTCCCCGGCCTGATCACAGGCGTGCAGTCCTTCGGGATGTTCGTCCAGCTGGAGAATACCGCCGAGGGCCTCGTCCACGTGCAGCGGATGACCGACGACTACTATCGCCTCGAGGCTGAGCGCTTCATGCTGGTGGGCCAGGACCGGGGGCGTACGTACCGTCTGGGGCAGAAGGTGCGCGTCCGGATCGTCGATGTCTCGGCTGCCCAGAGCCGCATCGACATGGAACTCGTCTAGTGCGAAACGCGGCCGGCACCGTGTGCCGACCGCGCCAACACTCCAACGCTTCGAGTAGGCATTCGCGCCCGGCCCGCTACCCCTCGTCGAGGGCGGCTCTCAGCTGGTCGCTCACCTTGTCGAACTCCTGGACCTCGCGACCCTCGGCGTTCGGAAGCAGTTCCGGCGCGCCCTCGGACTTCAGGCCTTCCGCGAGCGCGATAACGCCGACATCGCCGGTCTCGAGCGCCGCGCCGAACGTCTTGAGCTCGGCGGCGCCCCAGCCCTTCACGAGATTGCCGGAGACCGCGCCCATCGTGGTCCCAACCACGAGGCCGACGAGGATGCTGGGCGGGAACAGCACGCCCGCAACCGCCCCGACCGCGGCGCCCCACTTGGCTCCGGAGGTCCGGGTGGTCGAGGTCGTGTTGACGATCTTGATCTTGCCGTCGGCTTCTTTGGTGAAGATAGCCGCCTGAAACTTGCCGATCGTCTTCGCGTGGTGGGCCTTCGAGACGGCCTCGAAGTCTTCCTTGGCCGTGTCCATACCGGTGTACGACCCGGCGTACGCATAAATCGTGTCGAATTCGGCCATGCTCTCCTCATTCCAACGGCGACCGTGCCGCTCCATTTCGCTTGCAGCGCGCCGCATCCTCCAATCGCCCCGGCGGTTGCTCGCCGACAAGCTCGACGAGTCGCGAGCGGCCGCCACGGAGCCTCGCAGCCGAGAACGCTTCGGTGACGGGACGGCGACGGAGGTCCACGGTCGGGTGACGGAAGTGCGCACAGGCGTCCGCGCACCGCGCAGTATTGGACACACGCCCACCCAACAAGGAGGCCAGCAATGTACGACGTCTGCATCATCGGTGCGGGGCCGGCCGGTTCGACACTCGCTCGCTTGATCGGAGAGCGCTACCGCGTCCTCCTCGTCGACAGCCGCGATCTTGGGTCCACTCGCTTTCCGTGCGCCGCGAAGGTGTGTGGAGGCCTGCTGGCGCCGAAGGCGCAGAAGGAGCTCGCACGCCAGGGGCTCGGACTTCCGGGCGACGTGATCCTCGGTCCCCAGCTGTTCGCAGTACGGACCGTCGACGTCGTTGCCGAGCTCGAGCGGCTGTACCAGAGGTTCTACATCAACGTCGATCGTGAGGCCTTCGACCGCTGGCTCGTCTCGCTCGTCCCCGACTCGGTCGAGCGGGGGTTCGGCTGGACCGCCCGCACCGTCGAGGCCGACGGTGAGGCGACCATGGTCCGGTTCACGACCCGGGAAGGCGGGACCGCGTCGGTGGTCGCCCGACTGGTGGTCGGCGCCGATGGTGCTCGATCCCTTGTCAGGCGAGCAGTGAGTCGCGAAGCGGCCCTGCCGCCTCGCTACGTGGCCGTTCAGGCCACCTACCACGGTACGGCCAGCGACCCGTTCTACGGTGCGGTGTTCGACGGAACGCTCACCGATTTCTACGGATGGACGATCCCGAAGGGCGACACAACGCTCGTCGGGGCCGCTTTCCCGATGGGGACCGACATCCCCGCGCGATTCGGACGTTTCGTCGAACGGGTCCGGGGATGCGGCTTCGCATTCGGCTCCGAGCTCTCCCGAGAGGCGGCCATGGTCCTGCGCCCCTCGAATCCCGCGCACGTCCATCTCGGCGCAGGCAGTGTGGCGCTCGTCGGAGAGGCGGCGGGATTGATCAGCCCGAGTTCCGCCGAGGGCATCAGCTACGCCCTGCGCAGCGGGCGGATCCTCGCGCATGCGCTCGAGCCGGAGCTCGCGGGCGCTGTCGAGCGGTACCGCCGCGAAGCCGCGGGTCTCAGGCTCGATGTCGTCGGGCGCATGGTGAAGTCGTCGGCGATCTACGGCCCCGCCACCCGCCGCCTGGTCATGCGAACCGGGATCGCCTCGATCGCCGAGCGGCGAGGCCTCGGGTCGCCGGCCTTGACTGAGGTCGCACTCTAGCCGCTCATGCCGCCTCGCTCTGCGGCCGATGCTTTCTCAAGACCGGCGAAACCGATCGAGGGGCTTGAGCGTGCCTCCGGAGCGCGAATCGTTGTACGACAGGCTCGACCGGCTTGAAGGCCTGCGCAGATGGGTCCTGCCCGCCGGCGGGGCGATTGCGCTGCTGGTCGTCGTTCGCGTTGTCTCCGCGGGCGCGCGCTATGGCGTCGCCGGCTTTCTGAACCCCGGGTCGCTGCTCAGGATGGCCGCGGCGCTTGTGCCGCTCGCAGTCGTCGCCGCGATCTGGCTTGTCCGAGGGAGGCTACAGGCCACGCCGCGCCCCGAGAGCGAGTGGATACTGGAGCGCCGTCTCGCCGCGATCGAGGTCGCCCATGCCGAGTCCCGCGACCCGTCCGGCGTTGCCGAGGGGGCAGCCCGGCTGTTCAAGGGCGACGTACCGGCGCTGGACGAGGCACTCGAGCTGCTCCAGCTCGCGCGTGGGGAGAAGATGTACCCGCGCTTCGAGCGTCTGCCGGAGGCGATGTACGCGCGTCGCATCGACGCGTGTGTGCGGCTTGAGGCTGGGCTGCCCGTATTGTGCTTCACGCCGGCGATGTTGGAGAGGTTCGACGGAGATGAGCTCTTCGCCGTGATCGCACATCTGCTGGCGCGGGCGGAGCTCATGCGCTCCCCGGCGTCGGGCACGTGCGACGGGGTCCAGGAGGCCGATGGCCGCGCGCTGCTCCTGACACGCAACCATGTCGCACTCCTTCGCGCTCTTGAGGCGGCACGGACCGGCCCGATCGGCCTTGCGACCCCTGGCGATCGCGAGGCGTGGTTCTCGGAGGACGAAGCCATCCCTGAGAAGGTGGACGACAACGGCCAGGTCGTCTCGTGGCGTAGGGTGGACCGGGTCGAGGAACTGCGGAGCCACCTGGGGCCCCTCGGCCTGGATGTCCCTCTGCCGCCGGCCGAGATCCGTCTGGCCCGGCTGTTCGACGTCGAGACGGGGATGCTGACCGACGCGGCCAAGGAAGGCCTGCGTCGCTAGACCCCTGCCGGGCTGCTCGTCTGCGTAGTTCCTCCGGCCATCTATGCTCCCCACGCCTACCCGACAGTCCGGGCCCTCCCGCAGGCAACGTACGCCCACACCCGGTCGGGTAGACTGGGGTGGATTCGTATGCATCGAGAAGGGATCCTGATGCGTTCCAAGGACCTCGCGTTTCTACGCCAGCTCGTCGAGGCACCATCCCCGTCGGGTTACGAGCAGCCCGCCGCCGCTGTGTTCCGCGACTGGCTGAAGCCCCATTCCGACGAGATCGAGACCAACGTCATGGGCTCCGTGCACGCGCTGCTGAAGGCCAAGAGCAAGGCCGCCTCAGCACCGACCGTGATGCTGGCGGGGCACATCGACGAGATCGGTCTGATGGTCAACTACATCTCCCCCGAGGGGTTCATCTCCTTCGCGGGTATCGGAGGCGTCGACGCGAACGTGCTGCCCGGCACGCGCGTTCACGTACACACGAGTGACGGCGTGCTGCTGGGGCTCGTCGGGCGCAAGCCCATCCACCTACTCGAGGAAGACGAGCGCAAGGCCGCGCCCAAGCTCGACAAGCTGTTCGTCGACATCGGTTTCGGCGGTGACGAGGCCAAGAAGCGGGTGCGCGTCGGCGATCCGATCACGTTCGCCGACGGACTCCAGGAGTACGGCGACGGGCTCGCGGTCTCCCGCGCCTTCGACGACAAGATGGGCGCGTGGATCTCGGCGATGGCCCTGGCCGAGGTGAAGAAGGCCGGCGGTGCGGCGGTGAACGTCGTCGCGGCAGGCACGGTGCAGGAGGAGGTCGGGCTGCGCGGCGGCACGACGTCGGCCTATGGGGTGAACCCCGAGATCGGTATCGCCGTGGAGGTCGGTCATGCCACCGACTACCCCGACATCGACAAGCGCAAGCACGGCGAGGCGGACCTCGGTGGCGGGCCGATCATCGCCCGGGGACCCAACATCAACCCGCTCCTGTTCGACTTGCTCGTCGAGGCCGCCGACAAGGCGAAGGTCCCCTACGTGATCGGCGCCGAGCCGAGGGGCACCGGCACCGACGCGAATGCGATCCAGCTCTCACGCGGCGGCAAGGTCGCCGGGCTCGTCTCCATCCCGCTGCGCTACATGCACACCCAGAACGAGGTGCTCTCGCTCAAAGACCTCGAATCCGCGGTCAAGCTGCTGACGCGGTTCATTCTCGACCTGCCCCCGGGCACCGACTTCACGCCGATGATCTAGCACGCAGCTGTCAGGCACGAGTCCGAGGGCGGCTTGGTCACAGACCACGCCGCCCTTCTCTCCGCAACGAAAGGCCACAGCGACCGGCGCCGACGGTGAGCGGGACGTCGGCTCGCCGCGCGCTCGGGTCGTCAGCGGGCGGGCGTATGCTATGATGCGTCGCTTCTCGGGGCCCTCACCGACAGGCATGGAGGGCGTGGTTGTCTAGGCAACAAAAGACCTCGTGAAAGGGGGTGCGATGGCCGAGCGTAAGAACATCAGCGAGAACAAGAAGGCGTACCACGACTACTTCGTCGAGGAGACCTTCGAGACCGGCATCGCGCTCACCGGTACCGAGGTGAAGTCGCTTCGGGAGAACCGCGCGTCGCTGCGCGAGTCGTTCGCCACCGTCCGCAGCGGAGAGGTGTGGCTGCACAACGTCCACATCTCGCCGTACAGCCACGGGAACCGCAGCAACGTCGACCCCGACCGCCCTCGGAAGCTCCTGCTTCACAAGAGCGAGATCCGCTACCTCATCGGCAAGACCAAGGAGAAGGGCTTCACGCTGGTCCCGCTCAAGATGTACTTCGCCGAGAACGGCCTTGCCAAGGTCGAACTCGGACTGGTGCGGGGCAAGAAGCTCTACGACAAGCGGGACACGATCGCAAAACGCGACCAGGAACGCGACGTCCAGCGTGCGCTACGCGACCGCCAGCGAGGCCCGTAGGATCCCAGCCCCACGCGTCACGGCGTCACAGGCCGGCCGTCGGCGGCACGACGATTGCTCACTGAGGATGCTGCTGAGTCTCCACTCGGCGGGTATACTTGCCAGCGCGGGGGTTCGGTGCCGCGAGCACGTTGATAGCGTCGATGAGACGCCACCTTCGGGGGCGACTGGTTTCGACATGATACGTTCGAGGAAGGAAGCAGGCCGAGGTCTCCTCACCTCGCTAAACAGGGGTAAAGACGCCTCAAGCGTCGACAATAACTACGCACTCGCTGCCTAACTAGAGCAGCGACGCCAACCGGTATGCGTCTCCGATACCGAGACGGCGCCATTCAGGAGACTTGCTGAGCGGACGTAGCCGGTATGCCGCAAGGGACTTTGAACCAGCTGGGGACCGACACGCTTGTCGTCGCGTGTAGCCGGTCCCGAGACACAAGCGACGACTGAGCCTGGAGATGCCTTCCGGGGGCGTATTATGGACCGGAGTTCGAGTCTCCGCGCCTCCACCAACAACTCGAATCGGACCGCCGTGGGCGGCCCGAACGCGGCCCGCCTCGTGCGGGCCGTTCTTCGTTTCCGAGTGTCCGACTGCCTCAGCCGAGCGAACGGTGTCGAAGGAGTCCGGTGACCAACGATCGCGACCTTGGGGTTCGCCTCCGCTCGTGGACGCCCGATGACTTGCGGCTGCTCGAGCGGCTCCTCGGCGACCCCGACATGACCCGCTACATCGGGGGGCCCGAGTCGCCGGAGAAGCTGCGATCGCGGCACCAGCGCTACCTCGACTTCACCGAGCCTGGGGGGACGTTCGCGATCGTGATCGAGCTGGACTGCTCGGGCGTGGGTTGGGTTGGCTACTGGGTGGGTGAGTGGGCCGGCGAGCCGCTGTGGGAGGTGGGGTGGAGCGTCCTGCCCGAGCACCAGGGCTACGGCATCGCCACGGCGGCGATGCGGCTCGTGCTTGAGCGCGCGAGAGAGGACGGGCTGTATCGATACGCCGACGCGTACCCCAGCGTCGAGAACGCGGCCTCGAACGCGGTATGCCGGAAACTCGGATTCGAGTTCCTCGGCGAGACCGATGCCGAGTACCCACCCGGCAAGACGATGCGCTCGAACCACTGGCGGTTCGATCTCGGGGAGCCCGCCGCGAGTCAGGCGGTCCGCGAATGAGCCGCTGGGGCTTCAGTGAGGACGAGTGGGTGGCCATGACGCTCGGACTGCAGGATCTGCTCGTCGAGGCGGCTCGACGCCGTGGGACGGTCACGTACGGCGAGATTGCGAGGCGCGTCTTCGGCGGTCGCGTGCTGGCGCGATCCTCGGCGGTCATGACGCTCGTCGACGATGCGTGCGACGTCCTCGACGAGGGG
>CAYHCN010000024.1:0-12123 GCA_964354945.1 uncultured Eubacteriales bacterium | reverse complement strand
GGTGTTCTGCTCGGCGCCGACTTCGGTGATCATCTGCATGCGCCGGAGCTCAAGGGCCATGGGGTTCGCGGCGATGAGGTCGGCCGCGTCGGCGAGCTTCTGCGAGGCATCGTACTCTCCCTCGGCCTTCACGATGCGGGCACGCTTCTCTCGGATGGCCTGTGCTTCCTGGGCCATCGCGCGCTGCATCTGCGGCGGGATCTCGACGTCCTTCATCTCGACCATCTCGACCTTGACGCCCCACGGCTCGGTCGCACTGTCGACCATGGTCTTGAGCGCATCGTTGATCTTGTCGCGCTCCTTCAGCACCTCATCGAGGGTGTGCTGGCCGATGATGTTGCGAAGCGACGTGAGGGCGACCTGGTAGACCGCGTCGTTGAACTTCTTCACCTCGATGACGGCCTTGTTCGCTTCGTACACCCGGTACCACACGACGGCGTTCACGTTCACGGTGACAGAGTCCTTGGTGATGGTCTCCTGGCGCTCGATGTCGACCGTGGTGGTACGCAAGTCGATCTTGCGCTGCTTCTGGAAAACGGGCGCGAGCCAGTACAGGCCTGGCCCCTTGAGACCGGTGTACCGGCCGAGAGTGAAGACGACGCCGCGCTCGTACTCGTTGGCCACGCGAATGCCGAGTACCACGTACACGATCGCAACGACCGCGACGATCCCACCGATTGCCCAGCCCATGACGACCTCCCGACGACGAGCCGAGTGACCCTGCTTCTGTTGTGGAGATTCCCGTGCGCTTGCCCGGTTGCGCGGCTACCGCTCCCTCGTCGCTCGTGGTGCCGACTTCACGCCTCATCCAAGCCGAAGTCCAGGGGGCGCGCAAGCGTGAGGGCGCTCGCCGAAACCCGGTCGACACCCGCTTGGCGGAGGGCGGGAAGACGCTCGAAGCTGATGTTGCCGCTCGCCTCGAGGAGGACCAGTCGCCCGAGCTCGGCGGCTACGACGCGGCAGCGGTCTACGGCGTCGGCGAGACGCTCGTCGTCCATGTTGTCCAACAGCACGAGGTCGGCGCCGGACTCGACCGCGAGCACCGCGTCCTCGACCGTGTCGGCCTCGATCTCCACGAGGAGCTCGGGGTGCTCGGCCTTGGCACGTGCGACCGCGTCGGTGACTCCGCCAGCCAAGGCACGATGGTTGTCCTTGATCAGCACCATGTCGTACAGACCGGTGCGGTGGTTCGTCCCGCCACCGACGCGCACGGCGTACTTCGACAACGCGCGCAGACCGGGCCACGTCTTGCGCGTGTCACATACCGAGAGGTCTTCGCCGGCGACATCCCGCCACCGCCGCGCCTCCGACGCGATGCCGGAGAGGATCATCAGGAAGTCGAGCGCTGTCCGCTCGCCGGCGAGGACGGCGACCATGGGACCCGACACCTCGGCCACCGTCGTGCCGCGTGTCACCGAGGAACCCTCGGCCAGCAGGGGGAAGGTCTCGACCGCGTCAGGTAGACCTGCCGCAGTGCACAGCGCGTCGTAGACGGCCCCGACGACCGGCATCCCGCACACGACGCCGTCCTGCCGAGCAACGATGCGCCCTTCGAAACGCGTCTCGGGGGCAACGAGCGACCACGTGGTCACGTCGCGAGAGAGCACCTCAGGGAGTCCGGGAGGTGCGTCGAGGAACCACGAGGGGTCGACACCCAGGTCCTCCGCGAGCGCCAGCGCGATGATGTCTCGGCTGTCGGGGACGTCGAACATGGCGGTCACTGCGTCTCCCCCACATCCACCGACCGGTAGCCGGACCCTCGTCGCCAGACGAGCCGACGGCGCCAGTCGATGTCGTTGCGCTCGGGAAAGTCGAGCCGGCTGTGGCATCCTCGGGACTCAGTGCGCATCTCGGCAGCAGTGGCGATGAGCGCCGCGACCGTAGCGAGGTTGACCGCTTCGATGGTGTGGCGATCGCCGGAGGTCGGCGTGAGCACGGTTGCGATCTCCGCGATCGCGCCGAGAGCCTCGCGAAGCCCTTCCTCGTCCCGAGACATCGCGACGTGCCCGGACATCTCGGCATTGAGCCGGAGAACGACGTCATCGACATCCGCGAGCGGAGAGCGCGCGACGGGAGCGACCGGGGCCGGAGGGATCTCTCCGGACGCGCCCGACGTGGTGGTAGGCGCCGACCCTGCAGCGTCCAGGTCGTCGCCGATGACCCGAGCGATCCGCCGAGAGAAGACGAGGCCCTCCAGGAGCGAGTTGCTCGCGAGGCGGTTGGCGCCGTGCAATCCGCTCGCTGCACACTCCCCGCTCGCGTACAGCCCGGCCAGCGAGGTCCGTCCGTCCACGTCGACGAGCACGCCGCCTATGAGGTAATGCGCGGCCGGCGCAACCGGTACGAGATCGCGCCCGAGATCATACCCGGCATCTGCGCAGGCAGCGACGATAGTCGGGAACCGGGCCTTCAGGTACTCGTCGCCCAAGTGGCGCGCATCGAGCCACACGTTGTTGCGCCCGCACCGCGCCATCACGCGCTCGATCTCGCGCGACACGACATCGCGCGGTGCGAGCTCGGCGAGGGGGTGGACTCCGAGCATGAAGCGCTGCTCGTTGCAGTCGAGCAGGTACGCGCCCTCGCCGCGCAGCGCCTCGGTGATCAGGAAACGGGGTCGACGGTCGTGATCGAGCGCGGTGGGATGGAACTGCACGAACTCCATGTCGGCGATCTCGGCGCCTGCTCGCCACGCCGCGGCAACACCATCGCCGGTCGCGACGGTCGGGTTGGTCGTCACCCGATACGCTTGGCCGGCACCGCCAGACGCGAGTACGACGGCGCTCGCCTCGACCGAGTAGGTCAAACCGCTCCTCGTGTCCATGATCGCCGCACCCGTGCAGACGCTGTGGCCTGGCTCGGTGAGCAGATCGACGAGGAACGCCTGCTCCCACACGCGGATGCGGGAATCGGCGCGGGTGGCGTGGGTCAGCGCGTCAAGGATGGCGGCCCCAGTCGCGTCACCGGAGTGCAGCACGCGAGGCAGGGAGTGGCCGCCCTCCCGTGCCAGTGCGATCTCGCCTCCTTCGGCGAGGTCGAAGTGCATCCCACGCGCTTGGAGCCCGGCGAGGGCCTCGGGAGCTTCTCGGATGACCGCGCGGACGACCCGCTCGTCGCACAGTCCCTGGCCGACGACCAGCGTGTCGGCGACGTGCAGCTCGACGCTGTCCGCCTCGCCCACCGCGCCGGCGATCCCTCCCTGCGCGTACCACGTGCTCGTGTCGCTCAGTCGGTCCTTGGTTGCGACGATGACCGAGGCACCTCCCTCGGCGAGCCTGAGGGCGGCGGTAAGCCCGGCGATCCCGCTGCCGATGACGAGGACGTCGGTCGCGAGCGAGCCCGCGAACTCGGGCGCCTCGCCGAGGACGAACCGCTGCTCGAAGGGGGCCGGTACGCCGAGACCCGCACAGCCGGAAGCGCCCTCAGCCAACAGCGACCATCCGCTCAACTGCGACGAGCGCACGCTCGCGCACGTCCGAGTCGACCACCACCTCGCCGCTCGTGTTGACGAGACAGTCCCGAACCTTCTCGATCGTGGTGACCTTCATGTTCGGGCAGAGCATCCTCGATGCGAGCTCGTAGAAGTGCTTGCCGGGCGCTGCCTTGGTCAGCCCGTGGAGGATGCCCGCCTCGGTGACCACGATGTAGGCGTCGGCGTCGTCCTCGGCGGCGAAGCGCAGCATCTGCGAGGTCGACAGCACGGCGTCGGCGAGGTCGACGACTTCGGGCCGACACTCTGGGTGGGCCATCACCTTCGCGTCGGGGTGCGCCTTTCGGGCGTCAAGGACCTGGTCGGGTGTCACCTGATCGTGCGTGGGACACCACCCCTCCCACAGCAACACGTCGACCTCGGGCAGCGACCGCGCGACCCACGACCCCAGGTTGCGGTCGGGCGCGAACAGGATGCGGGTCGCTCCGAGCGCACGGACGACCGCCACCGCGTTCGCGCTCGTCACGCACACGTCGCTCTCGGCCTTCACATCCGCCGAGGAGTTCACGTAGGTGACGACGGGTACGCCGGGGTGCTCGGCCTTCCACGCCCTCAGGGCATCGCCAGTGATCATGTCGGCCATCGGGCAGCCGGCTCGAGGCTCGGGCAGCAGGACCGTCTTCGAGGGCGAGAGGATCTTCGCAGTCTCGGCCATGAAGTGGACGCCCGCGAAGACGATGATCGACGCGTCGGTCTCGGCGGCGTGGCGAGACAGGCCGAGCGAATCGCCGACGAAGTCGGCGACGTCCTGGACCTCGGCGCGCTGGTAGGTGTGCGCGAGGACGACCGCGTCCCGCTCGGCGGCGAGCCGGCGGATCTCGTCGGCGATAGGGGTGCAGCTCTCGGAAGATCGGGCCTGGTCGGTCACATCGCCTCCGAGGCGTGAACGGCGACGACCTCAGACAGGACCGGAACGATCTCGCAGTTGTCGATGAGCCGAGTCGCGCCGGCGCGGCCGGCGATGATCGCGCGGGCGGGTCCGGCGAGCGTGGTAAGCGGCTCGAGTGTGGCGGGATCGACGATCTCCGCGTAGTCGAGCGCCACCCCCCGCTCCTCGGCGGTCTCGCGCATCGAGCGCCGCAGCACGTCGGTATCAGTCTCGCCCCACGCGGCAGCCTGGACGGCGGCCTCAAGAGCTTCTGGGATCCCGAGCGCCTGCTGGCGTTCGGGGGCCGACAGGTACGCGTTGCGACTGGACAGCGCGAGGCCGTCCGCCTCTCGGGTCGTCGGCACGCGAACGATGCCAACGCCGAGATCGAGGTCGGCGACCAGCCTCTCCACCACGAGCAGCTGCTGGTAGTCCTTCTCGCCGAAGAACGCGAGGTCGGGGCGCGTCGTGTTCAGGAGCTTGGTGACAATGGTGGCAACGCCGCGGAAATGACCCGGGCGCAACTCGCCCTCCCACCGTTCGGCGAGCCGTCCCGGATCCACCGTGACCTGGGGGTCGTTGCCGTACATGACCTCCGATGTAGGCACGAAGACGATCTCGACGCCCTCGGCGGCAAGGAGCGCGCAGTCCCGGTCGAGATCTCGGGGATAGCGATCGAAGTCCTCGCCTGGAGCGAACTGGGTCGGGTTCACGAAGATCGACACCACGACGAATGCGGTGCGGGTGCACGCGGCGCGCACGAGCGCGAGGTGCCCGGCGTGGAGAGCGCCCATGGTAGGAACGAACCCGACCGTCTTGCCCTCGCGCCGAGCCTCGGCGACCGCGGTCCGGATCTCGGCCTTGCTCGCTACGCGCTCGATCACGTCTGCGGCTCTACCTTTCTCCGGACGCCTTGGGGCGACGGTTGCCGAGGGCGCGGCGCACCTCCGACAGCGCGGCGGGATCCATCTTCGTGCCCTGGGCGTCGCCGGGGAACTCGCCGTCGCGGACCTCGTCGGCATACTGGCTGACCGCTTCGCGGACCACGCTGCCGACATCCGCGTATCGCTTCGCATGACGGGGCACGAAGTCCCCGCCCAAGCCGAGCAGGTCGTGGAAGACCTGGACCTGCCCGTCGCACCCCGCGCCGGCCCCGATGCCGATGGTCGGCACGTGGAGCTCGGCGGTGACGAGTGCGGCGAGCTCGGTCGGGATGCACTCGAGCACGATCGCGAAGACGCCGGCGTCCTGTAGGGCTTCGGCGTCTTCGAGCAGCTGCAGCGCATCAGCGGCCTGCTTCGCCTGGACTTTGTAGCCGCCCATCGTGTTGACCGACTGCGGCGTGAGCCCGAGGTGCCCCATGACCGGAATCCCTGCTGCGACGATACGGCTGACGGTCTCGGCGACACGGGCTCCGCCTTCGAGCTTGACCGCTTGGGCGTGCCCTTCGGCGACGAGGCGGCCTGCATTGCGGACGGCGTCCTCGACACTCGCCTGGTAGCTCATGAACGGCATGTCGGCAACGACGAGTGAGCGCATCGCGCCTCGCGAAACGGCGGCGGTCGCGCTCACCATCTCGTCCATCGTCACGGGCAGCGTCGAGTCGTATCCGAGCACGGTCATGCCCAGGGAATCGCCCACGAGTATCGCATCGACACCCGCTCCGTCGACGAGCCTCGCCGAGGGCATGTCGTATGCAGTGACCACCACGATGGGACGCTTGGACGCCTTCATCGCCTCGAGCATGGGTGCGGTGACGCGGGGCATGTGCCCGCCGTGCGCAGCTGAAGCGCTCATGATGCTCTCCTTCACGGTCCCGCCGTCGCAGCTCGGCCCGGTTGCCGAGTCCACGCAGCGCCTCCGTCGCGTAGAGGGACGCCAAGTATACACCCGTACCGCGGGCGTCAGAATACCGTCGCGAACGGGTTGCTAGCTGCTGTTTTCTTCGTGCCCGAGGTCGTCGTCAGCGACGCGATCGGTGCCATCGCCCGCCTCGTCGTCGGCGGCCTTTGCGAGGCCGCCCTCGCCTTGCCCGGCGTCGCCCTCGAGCAGCGGTGCCGAAGCGAGCTCATCGGCGAGCGCAGCCGCTTCGTCGTAACGGTCGTCGGGCACGTAGAGCGCCACGCCGGTGAAGCCCTCCCGGCCCACGCCGAGGCCCTCGCCGGGGCGGTGGGGCAGGAACTGACACCTGATGCCGTGATCCTGAAGGACCTGCTCGAGCAGGAGAAGGTCGAAATCGGTCGAGATGTAGCCCGGGCCCTCGAGCCGGCCACCGCCGACGCGCTTCCAGCCCTCGACCTCAGGGTAGGGCGGACCGAGCGACAGCCAATCGAACATGGGCTAGTCCCTCTCGTTGTCGCGCTCGGCGGGGTCCTCGGGCTCGGCCTCGATCGCGAACTCGACCTCTTCGTCGAGCACCGGCGTCGCCGCAGCCGCGTCCGCGAGCAGGGCCCTTGCACGCTCCTCGGCGGGAGCGGGAACCATGAGCTTCAGGGTCACGCCGACGCCCCACGGGTCGGTGACGTCTGCGGGGTCCCACGGATCCCACGCGAAGGGGATGTCCTCCTCCTGAAGGATCGAGGCCTGGTACATCAGCCCGAAGTCGGGGCTCGACACCGTCGGCGTCGCGTCATTGGCCTCCGCGACAACGACCCAGTCCATGTCGCCGATGGGGCGGTTGTGCTCGGCACCTTCGTCGAGGATCGGGCCGAAGTCCCGAACGATCCGACCCTCGGTGGCTATCGACGGGTCGATCTCCGAGCCATCCGGCCACGTGAGGTCGGGGTCGAGACGGAGCAGTGGCTGAATGACGAACTGCCGCTCGGCCGCTCGGGGATGCGGGATGACGAGATCCTCGCTGGTGATATCGGCATCGCCGAACAGCACGATGTCCAGATCGATGGGTCGCGGCGCATTCGGCGAGCCCACCTCGCGGCCCATCTCGCGTTCGATGTCCTGGAGCGCCTCGAGGAGCTGCCGTGGTGTGAGGTCGGTGCGCACCTCGACGACGGCGTTGGCGTAGAGGGGCTGGTCGGGGTCTCCCCACGGCTCCGACTCGTAGGCGTGGGAGACCGCTTTGACGTGGGTCACTTCGAGATCGGAGATCCTGTCGATGGCACCTGCAAGGTTGGCCATGCGGTCGCCCATGTTGCTGCCCATGCTGACGAAGACTCGGTCCATGGTGGATCGCTCCCTTCTCCTCACCTCTATCGTAGCCGAGGCGCCGAGCAACCTAACCGAACACCATTCGCGTCGCGGCCGCCGCCACCTGCGGTACTCGGTTCTGATACTTCCAGTTGCCCGGTTATTCGTCTGTTAGAATGACCGCGACTTGGGAGGGGTGCGGCGTTTCATCGAGGCGCCGCCCTGTCTACGTGGAGGGAAAATGTCCTCAGTTCAGCTCAGTGTGTTCGCAGCGCTCGCTGCGGGGGTGCTGGCCGTCGCGTATGCGGCGTTCCTCATCTACCGCATCATGGCGCTGCCCGCCGGCAACGACCGCATGCAGGAGATCGCCGGCGCGATCCAAGAGGGCGCTCAGGCGTTCCTCAAGCGGCAGTACACGACGATCGGCATCGCCGGCGTCGTGATCGCCGTACTGCTGGCCGTGCTGCTCGACTGGCAGACCGCGCTCGGCTTCGTGATCGGTGGCATCGCATCCGCGGCTGCCGGATACGTGGGCATGAGCATCGCCGTGCGAGCGAACGTTCGCACCGCCGAGGCGGCGCGTGGCGGCATCGCGCCTGCGCTCGGCGTCGCGTTCCAGGCGGGCTCGGTCACGGGCATGTTCGTCGCGGGACTCGGCATCCTGTCGATCGCCATCTTCGTGATGCTCTTCCCGTCGAACCTCGGCGCACTCATCGGCCTCGCGTTCGGTGGCTCGCTCATCAGCGTGTTCGCGCGCCTCGGCGGCGGCATCTACACCAAGGCCGCTGACGTGGGCGCCGACCTCGTCGGCAAGGTCGAGGCCGGTATTCCCGAGGACGACCCTCGCAACCCCGCTGTCATCGCCGACAACGTCGGTGACAACGTCGGCGACGACGCTGGCATGGCCGCCGACCTGTTCGAGACGTACGTCGTGACTATCGTCGCGACGATGCTGCTCGGCGTGGTGACGTTCACCAAGGCGACCATCGGCATCACCGACGCGGGCCTCATCGTCAAGGCGGTCACCGGCGAGCTTATCTACCGCCCCGCGATCGCCTACCCCCTGGCCATCGGGGCCGTCTCCATTGTCGCGTCGATCATCGGCACCTTCTTCGTGCGCAAGAGCGAGAACGGCTCGATAATGGGCGCGCTGTACAAGGGCATGTGGGCGGCAGCGGCCATCGCGCTCGTCGGGTTCTACCCCGTCACCCAGTGGGTCCTGGGCGACCAGAGCGTTCTGAACCCGGTCAACATCTGGCTCTGCGCTGTCATAGGCGTCGTGGTCACTGTGGCGATGGTGTTCCTGACCGACTACTACACCTCGACCCACTACAGGCCGGTGAAGTCCATCGCTGCGGCCTCGGAGACCGGCGCGGGCACCAACATCATTCAGGGCCTCGCGGTAGGAATGCAGTCCACCACACTGCCGATGCTGGTCATCGTCCTGGCGACCATCGTTTCGTACATTCTCGGCGGCATCTTCGGCATTGGCGTGGCCGCGCTCTCCATGCTCTCGATGGCGGGGATCGTCGTCGCCATCGACGCCTTCGGTCCCGTCACCGACAACGCCGGTGGCATCGCCGAGATGGCCGAGCTTCCCGAGGACGTCCGCACCGTGACCGACGCTCTCGACGCCGTGGGCAACACCACCAAGGCGGTCACCAAGGGTTACGCGATCGGCTCGGCGGCACTCGCCGCGGTGGTGCTGTTCGCCGAGTACACCCGCAGCCTGGGAAGCTACCCGGCGTTCAGGGGCATCAGGTTCGATCTATCGAACCCCTACGTCGTCGTCGGACTGTTCATCGGCGCTGCTGCGGTCTACCTCTTCGCGTCGTTCGCGATGCAGGCCGTGGGTCGCGCCGCCGGCGCGGTCGTCGAAGATGTCCGCACGCAGTTCAGGAACGACCCCGGCATCATGGCGGGGACGTCCAAGCCGAACTACGCCTCGACCGTGGACCTCGTCACCAAGGCCGCGCTGCGGGAGATGGTCGTTCCCGCGCTCATCCCCGTGCTCACTCCGATCATCATCGTGATCCTCGCGCTGGTGATCTCGCCCGTACGCTCAGCGACCATCCTCGGCGGCGTGCTCGTCGGCACGATCGTGGCTGGCCTGTTCATGGCCATCTCGATGACCTCTGGCGGCGGGGCGTGGGACAACGCGAAGAAGCTCATCGAGGACGGCGCGCACGGCGGCAAAGGCTCCGAGGCCCACAAGGCCGCGGTCACCGGCGACACCGTCGGCGATCCCTACAAGGACACCGCAGGCCCGGCGCTCAACTCGATGATCAAGGTCATCAACATCCTGGCGCTGCTGCTCGTGCCGGTGCTCTCCAAGCTCTAGATGCTCGCGGCGATACGCCGCATGCTGCAACAACACGAGGGGCCCCGGCGTAACGCCGGGGCCCCTCCTGCGTGCGTGGCGACGCGGCTTCTAGATCGAGTCCGCGCCGCTACCGCCCCTACCGCACTCTCAGCGACCGCCACGACGAGATGGTCGCCGCGTTCAGTGAATCGAGGGGATGGTAGGCGATGAGTCTCCACGTCCCCCGATAGGGCAACGACACCGAACCCGAGACCTTCGTGTATGCCGGGTAGCGTGCGGAGTAGTTCGAGGCGCGCAGCTTGACGACCTTGCGAAGCACCCACTTGCCCGACTCGTACCGGTAGCAGCGCAACTGCGCAGGGTACGTCCCCACGGTATGGCGCGGTTTGAGCAGCGAGCTCGCCGAGAACACCTGTCCCTTGGCCACGGCAGTCGGGGCCAGCGGCGTGGTCAGGTAGACCTGCGGCAGCAGTCGGATCACCGCGCTCATCGAGCCCGCGTATCCCACGTCGCCAACGACGCGCGTGCCGAAACGGACGCGGTAGTAGGTCTTCACCGTCGGCGCAGCCGAGAACGCGAAGGCTCCCCCAGCCGTCGTCGTCGAGGGCAGGCCCGCGTTCCGCCAGGACTTGGCGTCCGCCGACCACTGCAGCTGGACCGGCATCCCGACAACTCCGACTCCCCCGTCAGTGAGCGTGCCTCGGATCGCGGTCTTGGCCGCGTAGCGGATCGTGGCCGAACCGGTGGACAGGGTGCAGGGTGTGGGGCGGCTGGCCCGGATCGCGTAGATCTCGCCCGTGTTCCACGAACAGATGAAGAGGTTCTTCGCATCATCGGTTCCGAACGACGAGTACGCGAGCGTGTTCTGAAGCAACAGCTGCGATGTCCACGCCGTTCCCGAGCCCCGCATACCCCAGATCTTGCCGGTGAGGTAGTCCGCGTAGAAGTACGTGTCCTTGAGCGCGGGGAACGCGGTGCCTTCGTAGAGGTAGCCGCCCACGACTGCCTCTCCCACGGGATGGGGGTACTCGGCAACGGGAAACGTGAGTCCCCCGCTCGGCTGTGCGGCGGAGCCGGGTGGGTAGGGATGCGCGCCCTCGTAGAGGTTCCAGCCGAAGTTCTGCCCCTTGGAGCCGGCAGGCGCGTAGTCGATCTCCTCCCAAGCGTGCCGACCGACGTCTCCGATGAACAGATCACCGGCCGAGTTGAACGAACACCGCCACGGGTTTCGCAGGCCGTACATCCATATCTCGGGCTGCGCCCCTGGCGTCGCGACGAACGGGTTGTCCGCCGGCACCGTGTACGTGGCCGCGCCACTCTCGGCATCTATGCGGATGATCTTGCCCAGCAGCGTGGACAGGGACTGCGCGTGTCCGTCAGGGTCGCCCTGGGGGCCTCCGTCGCCCGAGCTCGCGTACAGCATTCCGTCCGGTCCGAACTGCAGCCAGCCTCCGTTGTGGAATGCGTTGGGTCTCGGCCATGCCATGACCGTGGTCTCTGAGCTGGGATCGGCCAGATCGCTCGAAGCGGCGCTCCGCACGAACCGCGAGATGTGGGTCATGCCCGCTGCATCGACGTAGTAGACGTAGAACCGGCCGCTGGCCGCGTAGCCGGACGGGAACGCCAGGCCGAGAAGACCACGCTCACTCGTCGTGTCGACCTTGGCGGAGACGTCCAAGAAGACGCTCGTCGAGGTTTCTCCCGTGCGAGCCATCCTGATCGTGCCGCCACGTTCGACGATGTACACGCGCTCCCCGGTGCCATCGCCGGTCAGGAACACCGGCGAGGACAGGCCCGAGTACCGCTTGGCCAGGTAGATGGTCGGCCACGCTGCGTTGGCTCGAGCCGGGACGGCGAGCGCGATGAGGAGCGCCGCGACAACGAATGCGCCGAGGAGCACCCGCCCACGGCGGGTGGCGGGAGCTGGCAGGGTCAGAAGCGGCATGGAACCTCCCATGGACGAAGGGTCGCGGGCAGAAGTGACGCACTGTGCGTGCCAAATATGCCCTTCTACAGGCGCCGGCGCGTGGCTACTTCAGCCGCAATCCGCCGAAGGGCTCACTCCAGCGGCTGAACGGGACGTGGCTGCCCCCCATATCGCGCTCCACACCGTGAGAGCCTCGACGTGGCTCGCCACATCGTGGACTCGCACGACATGGGCACCGCGGTCGATGGCGGCGAGTGCGGCACCCAGCGAGCCCGCCACGCGATCGGCCGGAACCTCCACGCCGGTGAGCGCCCCGATGAAGCGCTTGCGCGAGACGCCGACCACGACCGGGAAGCCGAGCGCGGCGATCTCGT
>CAYHCN010000023.1:0-12703 GCA_964354945.1 uncultured Eubacteriales bacterium | reverse complement strand
ACGAGGGGCACCCAGCAGATGCCCACGAGCAGGAGAAGCTGGGTCTGACCGATGCCCATCACGTTCGCGCTGCCGTCCCTTCGTAGATGTCCGCCCGCACATTCTATCCTCTGCACTCGGCAAGGGGACCGGCTACGCCCTGTCCTTTGCCTCGCACGCCGTCGCGGGGTAGAATTCCGCTTTGCGTCGCTGGGCGGTGGTGCGTCTGTTGCTGCTCGGGCGTTGCACTGCGGAGAGTTGGCCGAGTCGGCTGAAGGCGCTCGCCTGCTAAGCGAGTAAGGGGGTAATTCTCCCTTCGAGGGTTCGAATCCCTCACTCTCCGCCACTTGACATCCACCTTGCCCTGCCGTGTCGGCTTCATTGACAGCCGAGGGAGGCGGTGGCAGGATACCTAAGCCCTATGGGGGTCCGGCTCGCGCGAGGTCGCGCGAGGCAAGCTCGCCGAGGGAGTACGCGCCCTTACCTCAGCTGGATAGAGGGCCTGACTACGAATCAGGACGTCGCAGGTTCGAATCCTGCAGGGCGCGCCACAGGCTTCCGAACGACCCCGCCTCGGCGGGGTCGTTTGCGTTTCAGAAAGCAGCCGGGGCGCTGATCCACGCCTCGATCTCCCTGACGGTGCCGTCGACTATGCGATGTGGCACGTCAGGGTCGATCGTGTTGGGATCCACGCTCATGCAAAGCTCGAGACGGCCCCGAAACGTTGCCGCGCCAAGAGGGATGGCGCCTCCGCTACCGGGCTGGACGAACCAGCGCACCCTCGCCACGGCAGCGTCCCCGCCGAACCGGACCTTGGCCGAGTCGATCTCGCCGAGGTTCGTGAGAACAGGCACGCTCACAGCGTCCCCGGAATCCATGGCCTTCTTCGCGGCGGCGCCCATCGCCCTGAACATCGGTCGCCACATCCGGATCCGACGACCCCGCGTCAGCCCGTCCGACAAAGCTCGCGATACGGCCAGCTGCCGCAAGGTCGTGCTCTTGAGCGCCTGCGTCTCCTCCTGGATGCGCGCCAGCGCGTAGTCGAAGTCGTCTTGCGCCGCGGCCGAGAGCGGGACTCCAAGCATCGCCGCGAAGTTGGACAGCCCCCACCCTTCGCCAATTGAGAGGTGCGCACGCAGGTCGGCGCCGATCGATACCGGCGTCTTCGCACCGATCCCCGGCTTCAGCACACGACGTAGCGCCTGGTAGTAGGCGGTGAGCAGTACGTCGTTCACCGTCGCGCCCCGGGTGCGAGCCGCCTGCCTCGTGGCGGCGAGGAGCGTCGGATCCAAAGAGGCGAGGGTGTAGGCGGCTCCACCTCGCTTCCCCGAGTCCGGAAAGGGCCACTCACTGGCGGTCATCGTGGAGGCGAACGCCTTCATCGAGGTCGCCTTCTCCACGATACTTGCCGGCACGCCTGCCCGCGCGAAGTCCCGGATGCTGCGGCTGTTGAATGGCGGCTCCCAGTCGGGCCGTTCGGCCAATGTGCGATGTAGCTCGCACAGGCGGTAGAGCGCCTCAACCGAGCCCCGACCGTCGACAGCAACGTGGGAGACCTGGAGCGCGAGGGCGTCGTGATCTGGTGCTCGGAGCAGGCGCCCGCGCACCTGTGGATCGGTACGCGCGTCAAAGGGCGACGCCAAGAACGCGTGTGCGGCCGCTTCCGGGTCGGAGGTCACCTCCACACGCAGAACGGCGCCATCCTCGCCGAGCTCGACGCGTTCCCACAGCGGCCCCGGTGAGTCGGCGACGAACCGGTAGCCGAGGACCGGCTCGGTGTCGAGCAGCAGTCGAAGCGCTCTCGCCAGCGCGACTTCGTCGACGCGGGAGGCGAACTCAACGACCAGCCCCATTTGTGGCGCCATGCTGCCTGACGCCACCAGCAAGTAGTAGGTGAAGGCGTCGCTCCCCGTTGCCGGAAAGGTTGGCGGTGGGATGGTACTCACGTGGACCTCCGGCCTAGTGGGCACCCGCCCAGGACTCGATCTCACGGGCACTGCCATCGACCATCTCGTGCACCAGCCGCTCGTCCATTGCGGCGAACTCCGTCCCGGTGGAAAGGTGCAACCGATCGTGGTAGGTGCTCGCGGCAAGCCCGATGCCCATGTGCGATGCGGGGGCGAACAGCCAACCGTCCGTCACCGGAGTGGCAGATCCAAAGTCCAGCCGCGCCTCGTCGATCACGCCGATGTTGGTGAGAAGGGGCACCGCGCCCCCCTGCTGGTCGCTGTCCGCCTCAGTCATCTTAGAGACCTGCTTGCGGAAGAACGGTATGACCTTGCGCCCCATGACCTTCTTCGCAAGGGGGATCCCCGCGGCGTTGGCCCTACCCGCGCCAGCCCGCTTCCACTCGCTGGTGACCTCCACCACACGCTTCAGCGTGTCCTCGAATCCTTCCCCTCCGACCGCCGACAGGTGGACCGTCCACACGCTCGAGATGTTGGACAGCGCGGTCTTGGTGCCTTCGGGCAGGTGCTTGCGTAGGTCGACTGTCATGAGCACCGGCGTGCGACCACCAGGTGCCGCCCCGACCAATCGGTAGAACGTGCGGTAGTAGGCGGTCAGAATGATGTCGTTCACCGTCGCCCCGACCGACTTGCCCGTCGCCCGGGCCGACCGGAACACCTCCGGTTCGACCCACGCCGAGACGTACGTCACCGGTCCACGTCCTCCTAGTTCGGGCACGCTGCCCCAGTCGGAGGGCGGCGCGAACTCCATCTCGCTCTTGCTGAGCAGACGCAGGCGCTCGAGGAACCCCGCCTGCACGACAGGCTCGCGCACGCCCTCGATGTTGGGCTCGGGAGTCCAAGCGGGTTCCTCTCCCAGCCTGCGATAGATCTCGCCGATCAGGTACAGCGTCTCCTTTAGAGCGCCACCGTCCGCCGCGACGTGGCCTATCCGTACGGCCAAGGTGTCCGACGAGGGCCCTCGCAGCAGCGCGGCGGCGAACTGCGGGACGGCGCTCGACTCGAACGGCTCGGCGATGAATGCCGACGCGTCGGATACGGGATCCTGGGCCTCTCGCACGTCGAGAAGGCGCGCGTCGTCGAGAGTGTCCAGCCGGCACCAAACGGGCGGTGTTGCGTCGGGGTCGAAGCGGCACGCCAGCACCGGCTCTGCGTCGAGCAGCAGCCGCAGGGCACGCCTCAGGCGCGATTCGTCCAGCCTGCCGTCCACCTGGACGACGCCCCCGAGATGGAGCTGGTAGATCCCGGCGGTACCCATCACGTAGACGGTGCAGTCTATGAACTCCGCTGGAATCGTTTCGGGCAGAGCCGCGTTCGTGGTCATCAAGACGCCACCTTCCGGCTAGTCGGCGAGGAACTGCAGCGTCCTGTCCACGATTGCGTCGGTATGGACCCACGCCAGGTCGTGACCCGCGTCGGGGAACACCTCGACCTCGATCTGCGGGGCGACAGAGTGAACCCGGGCGACGGCATCGAGAGGCTTCGAGCAGACACGCTCGTTATCTCCGACCATGTAGAGCACCGGAACCCGGATGCTGCCGAGCTCTTCATCAGTGAGCTTGCGCGGACCGCCCGGCCAGTTCCTGAACTTGAAGCACTTCTCCGAGACGACCATCTCCTTGACGGCCTCCTCGACGAAGGCGGGATCGCTCTTTGCGGCGTACGGCATGATCCATCGAGTGAAGGCGCCGAAGGACCGCTCGGACGGGATCATGCACAGCATCCCGAACGTGATGAACCCGGCCGAGATGCTCGCGACGGTGCCCGCCGGGGAAAGCCATACGACCTTTGCGAGCCGTTCCGGCTTGCGGAGCGCGTACTCCGCGGATGCCCACGCGCCGAAGGACACGCCCATCAGGTTGACGTCCTCGAGTTCGAGCGCATCGAACAGCCGGTCGAGCCAGCCTGTCACGTCCTCGACGGTCTTCATCGGCTTGGTATTGACGCTACGACCGTCGTCGTAGATCGCGTCAACCGCATACGTACGGTAGTCCTTGGAGAGCGACTCGATCATCGGCGCCCAGCAGAGGGAGTTGGTGCGGCCTCCGGGCAGGAGCACCAGCGGCGGGGCCTCGGGAGGCCCGCTGACGCGCATGAAGGTATCGCCGTCCTCGGTCTCGACCGTCCGGGTCTCGGACTCGATCGGCCACTGCTTCTCAGCCGCCTCGTCGTAGAAGGCCAGGTAGCGATCTCGTGCCTCGGCGGACCTGAACGGATGAACATCGGCCTTCTCAACGGTCGGCATCTCCGAACTCCTCTCAAGCACTCGTCCTACCCTGGTGTGGGCAATTCGCCAATCGCCGAGTCCAGGATCCCCTCGACCATGGCGCGGTCGCAGTCCGGTTCGCAGAACCCCATGCACACCGTGAGGGTATCTCGGTAGGTACTGATGACGGGCACGATGCTCCCGCCCGCGCCGGTGGGGCCGTACATGTGGCCCGCGATGGGCGTAAGCCCGGAGAAGGACACGCGGCCGTCATCAACGACACCGATGTTCGTGAAGAACGGGTACGTCTTGCCGGATCCACCCGCCAATCGAAGCATCGTCCCCATGAGCAACTTGGTGAGCCTATAGCTGCGCGATGCCATCCGCTCGGCCTGGTACGTCGGATACGCGCCATAGCAGGCCTTCGCCCAGACGGCCATCCGCTCTCGCACCCGCGCGAGAGTCTGGGCGAAGATCTCCCCGTCGACTCGCTCGAGATCGAGTGGTCCGGAGATCGATATGTTCGAAACGGGTAGGCCCTCGCGGTTCGGCAGGTATCGGCGCAGATCAGCCGTGCACATCAGCGAGTGGGCTACGCCCTCAGGTGGGTCGAAGGCGTCGACGCATGCGCGGAAGACCGCAGTCAGCATCATGTCGTTGACGGTGGCGTCGCGCGCCTTCCCATACGCTCTCAACGCCGAGAACTCATCCGGCCCAATCGAGCGCGCCACGTACGTCAGCCCCCGGCCCGTATTCGCCTTGGCCGGTATCTCCCACGTCGGTTTCGACCATGACTTGGCCTTCTTCGCGTCACGCCGTTGCTCTGGCGTCAGGTTCTTCCACACGTCGGCGCCGGTCGGCCGGGGAGTGAGGTTCGGGACCGGGCGGTATTCGGGGTCCTCGGCGAGCCTGGTGTACGTGTCCGCCAGCAGGTACGCGTACTGCTTCGCCGCCTGGCCGTCGGCAAGCACATGACTGACCTTGAGGCCGACCTCGTCTCCACCCCGTTTGCGCACCAGATGGACCCCCGCCTGCGGGCCGATGTCGGGAACCTCCCCGGCCTGGAACTCGTTCATCGCGCGATCGCAATCGTCCGTCTCTTGTGATGAGAAGTAGCCCGAGGCGTCGAGATCGTGGATGCGTGACCAGTACGGCCTAGCCACGTCGGACACGAACGAGCAGCCCACGACTGGTTCGGCGTCAAGAGCCAGGCGAGCCGCCCGCTCCAGCCGATCCGCGTCGAGGTGCTCATCGAAGGCGAGACGCAGACCGATCCGGTGAATCGTCACGGCGCGGGTGATCGCCACACCCACATCGGTGCCGGTCGCCGGGAAGCGGTCCGGAATCGAGCTCATGTCGTCCCCTTCCACGCCCCTCGTGCCGGCGGGTCTCGTTTCGAGCGGGAGACCCTACTGCATGTGCGCCTCGTCGACCACACGTCCGTCTCTGAGGAACACGACCCTGTCTGCGTAGCCGGCCATCTTCGGGTCGTGCGTCACCATCAGGATCGTCTGGCCGTCGGTCCTCAGGTTCGCCACGAGACTGATGATCTCGTCGGCGCTCACCGAATCGAGGTTGCCGGTAGGTTCGTCGGCGAGGACGAGCGACGGGCGCTTCACCAGCGCGCGCGCGATGGCCACCCGCTGCTGCTCGCCGCCGGAGAGCTCCGACGCCATCTGGTCGACCCGGTCCGACAACCCCACCCGCTCCAGCATCTCGATCGCCCGTGGGCGCCGCTCCTGGCGCGGCACGCCCGCGTACTCGGCCGCCATCATCACGTTCTCGAGAGCGGTACGCGTGGGGATCAGGCTGTAGCCCTGGAACACGAACCCGATCTCCCGCCCGCGAATCGCGTCGAGCTCCCTGTCCCTGAGCTTGGTGACATCCCGATCGCCGAGAACGACGTGCCCGGCCGTCGGGCGTGAGAGACACCCGATGACGTTGAGCAAGGTGGTCTTGCCGGAGCCGGACGGCCCCATCACCGCCACGAACTCGCCGGCTCCCACCTCGAGGTCCGTGCCTCGAAGCGCGTGCACCACATTCCGCTTGCCCATGTGGAACAGCTGCTCGACGCCCTGCACAGATACCGTCGACATCTCATCGCTCCCTACTCGTACGCGAGCGCGACCGCAGGATCCACCCGGGCCGCCTTGCGTGCGGGATACAGCCCCCCGAGAACACCAAGCACGACCGAGAACAGCAGCGCTCCGACAGCCAAGCGCCAGGTCACGAGGAAGGCGCTCGTGCCGGTCGCCGCGAGGAGAGCCGAGTTGAGCCCCAACGCGACCAGCACTCCGAGTGCGATTCCGATCAGCCCGCCGATGCCCCCCAAGAGCGCTGCCTCCGCGAGCACCTCGCGCCCCACGCGGCGCCTCGACGCTCCGAGGGCGCGCTTCAGCCCGATCTCCCGCCCTCGCTCGCCCACCGACATCATCATCGTGTTGATGACCGAGAGACCCCCGATGAGCAGAGCGAGCACGGCGATACTTGCCACCACGGCGTTCAGCATGCTGATGAGACCGTTGACCTTGGTCATCATCTCCTGCGGACCGGTCGCTCCGAGCCCTGGGATGTCACGCTCCAACTCCGCCGCGACGGCGTCGGCGTCCACTCCCTGTCGCGTGTAGGCCGTGATTCCCATGGCGAGGTCGTCAGGGTCGACCTTCGACTGGAACGCCTTCGGCAGTGTCTCCACGTACAGCTGTCGCGCGTCTTCCAGACCCACGTAGGCGGCCGAGTCGGACAGGTTGATGAACGTCCGCTTCATCACACCGACGACCTCGAAGGTCTTGCCCCTCAGCTCGACGGTCTCCCCGACCTTGGCCTTCGTCTGCCGGGCGATGTCCGAGCCGAGAACGACGACACCCCGCTCGCCACTCCCAGGTATGCGGCCTTCGGCCAAGTACGGATCACTGTAGTGCTCCTGACCAGGCGCCACGCTGATGATCACCGGCGGGATGATAGACATGTACTTCTCGTCCATCAGAACGCTGATCTGCGGGAAGGCGGCCGTCACGCCGGGATGGACCGCCACCTCGCGAACCGCGGACATCGACAACGGACGGTTCCCGTTCGGCAGCCCGAAGAAGCTCATGTCGTTCTTGTCGGCGATGCTGATCATGTTCTCGTAGTAGGCCGTGAGCCTCGCCGAGTAGACGTTGTTGTTCTCCGAAGCCGCGCCGAGTACGACCAGTGCGAACACCCCGATTGCGATGCCCGCGATCGTCAGGAACGTGCGCGCCTTGTGCCTCAGCAGGTCCTTCCACAGGCCCATAGAATGCGCACCTCCTACCGTTTCGCGAGTGCCGAGGGGGGATCGAGACGGGACGCGCGTAGCGCAGGGTAGACGCCGCCGACCGCACCGAGCACCCCGGCGAACGCGAGCGCCCCGATTGCCAGGCGCGGTGTCGGCACCAACATCGTCGAGCCGGTCGCCGCGACCACCGCGGCGTTGAGCGCCACGGCGACGAGCAGCCCGAGAGCTATCCCGCCGATCCCTCCGAGCAGACCCATGGTCCCGGACTCGACAAGCACGTCGCGTGCGACGGTCCACTTCGATGCACCGAGCGCGCGTTTCACGCCAATCTCTCGGGTCCGCTCCCCCACGGCCATGAGCATCGTGTTGACGATGGAGAACACGCTCACGACGAGGGCTATGCCCGCGACACTCCATACGACAGCGTTGATGAGGCCGAGCAGGCCACTGACCGTGTCAATCATCTTCGTTGGACCGGTCGCCAGGATGCCGTCGAGCTCACGGTTGAGCGCGGTGGCGAGCCGATCGGGGTTCTGTCCGGGTCCGGCGTAGACGTTCACCTGCAGGACAAGGTCCTCAGGCGTGATGCCCCGTCGGAAGGACGAGGGCAGCGCTTGGTAGTACATCTGCTGAGCATCGGCCAGCGTGACGAACACGGCCGAGTCGAGGAGGTTCACGTAGGTCCGGTCCAGCGTGCCGACTATCGCGTACTTCTGACCGCGCACGTCGATCGAGTCCCCGACACCTACCTTCTGCCGCTCTGCGAGGTCATAGCCGACGACGGCCGCCCTGCGGTCGCCCCCCTGAAGTCTCCGCCCCGTAGCCAGCGGGAAGTCACGATAGTCCGGCGAGCCGGGCGGGGCGCCGAGGACCATGTGCGGGATGACGGATGTGGCCTTGTCTTCGAGAGCCAGGTTGACCTGGGGGCTGACCTCCCTCACTCCGGGGGTAGCCTGGATCCTTCGCACGGTGTCCATCGCAAGCGGCCGCGTCCCCAAGGACATGCCGACGAAGTTCGCGTCCTGCGATTCAACCACCACGACCACGCCCTCGTAGTAGCTCACAAGCCGGCTCACGTAGACGTTCATGTTCTCGGCCACGGCGCCCAGGACCACTAGGGCAAAGACGCCTATCCCAACGCCGGTGATGGTGAGGATCGATCGGCCACGGCGACGGAAGATGTCACGGATAACCTTCACGTCCGCTCGCCCCGTTTCGCCGGTTCGCCGTCCGTGACGCCGGTGGAACGCCCGCCGTCGCCGAGGCCCCCAGGTCCTCGGCGGACGGCGGTCGCCTCGGTGCGTGCTGCTTTGCGGATTCTGGCGTCAGCCATGTCGAGCCACTTGATGACGCCCTCGGTCTTGAGGATGGCAAGGTCGATCTCGAGCATGGCCGGCAGTTCCAGGTCCGGGTCGAGCGTGTCCTTCAGCTTCGTCAGCCCACCGATCCGTCGCAGCTCCTCCTTGCGTTGCGCCTGGATGATCTGCTCGACGTCGATATCGCTGCTCAGCCCGAGGATCACCTTCGCGTAGAGCTCGTCCCTGCCGGAGGTGACGCCCCGAACCGGTGTCAGGAACCACTGCTTGAGATCGCTGCGACCTGCGGGCGTGACCGTGTACAGCTTCCGGTCGGGCGCCTCAGCCGACGTGACTGTCTCGGACTGGACGACGAGCCCGTCCCGAACGAGCCGCTCGAGTGTGGAGTAGATCTGGCCATAGTTGACCGCCCAGTCGGGACCCAGCTCAACCTCGAGCTCTCGGCGGAGATCGTATCCGTGCATCGAGTGCCTATCGAGTACCGCGAGCAGACCGTACTTGACGCTCATCGTTCCCCCTGGCGAGCCTAGATACCCAGTATCTATACCCCGAGTATATAGAACGACGCGGAGCCGTCAAGGCGGACTTGCTTGGGAGCTTAGCGAGCTACATCTGCGAGGAATCCCACATCGCGAACCGGGCACTGAGCGGGATCCCTATGTACTTCGGCGGCTTCTCGAGCCCATCGATGACCCCGAAGACCGACTGCACCGCGCATCGCCCGCACAGCGTCTCGTCCCGCTCGAGGTTCTCGGCATCCAGCACCCCGTCGAACGGTCCACCGCCACCATGCACCAGGTCGTCCACGTACCGGGTGTGCGCGGGGCGGCCGCAGCGATCACAGGCCGGCCTCAGCCCGGTGAGCGTTTCTTCGAGCTTCTCGACGAACTCCTCGCTCCAGTGGTTCTCGATCAGCTCGTCGGACGGGGTGAACGCGTACTCGTCCCACGTGCCGCCCAGGGGCTCGACCGCCAGTAGCACACCCTCGTAGGCCTCCACGGCCTGGGTGAGGATCTGCTCGGCGCAGGACCGACACACGAGTCGGCGGTCCTTCGACTCACGAACCTCATACAGCTCGAACAGATCCCGCCGCTCGAATTCCTTGAGACATCCCCAGCACATGCGCTTCGACGTGAACAGGCCCATCCGGTGCTCACCCGGCCTTCCTCGGTACCGTCAGGTTCGCCCGAACAGGCACAGCTTCCTGCACCGCAGCGGCCCTTCAGGTTCCCTGCCGAGCGATCTTCGAGAGGGTGTCGGCCTCCGAGAGCGGCTCGGGCACCCGGTGCCGCCCGGTCGACCAGGCAAGCGCGAGCGCGATCGCACTCGGAAGGTCCACCAGATGCCCCGGTGACACATACACCGGCTTCGTCCCTGCGCGCAGGCGTATCGCCGCGCCCTCGGCGCCCCACTCCTTCGTGTAGACCACGAAGTCGCCTCGCTCCCGCCCGGGTTGGCGCTCAACGGCGTGGAACGGAGTCTTGGGGACCCCGATCGTCGGGATGCCGAGCAGCACGCCGATATGCGAGGCGAGACCGAAGGCCCGTTCGTGGACCACCCCGTGGCCGTCGCAGAAGACGAGTTCCGGCTCGGTCTGAAGCGACTCCAATGCCTCGACCGTCAGCCGACCTTCACGGAATGCGAGCAAGCCGGTGCGATAGGGCATGTCCGGCTCGCCAGGCACGACGGCCCGCTCGATGGCCTGGAACTCGGGACCTGAGCGGCCCACACGCTCGAGCACCACGGCGGCGGCCCACGCGAGCGAGCCGTCCTTGGTGTAGCCGACGTCGACGCCCGCGGCGAACCGAGGGGCGCCCGGACCAGTGGCGGGGAGTGGCTGCAGGACGACCTGCTCGGCGAGCCGGACTTGGATCGCCTCGGCTTCCTCTGGTGTCACCCTCCACGGGTGACGCAGCTCCTCGCGGACGCGAGGCATGACCCTCTCCTTCCAGGAGCGCGTGGCAGACGAGCCTTCCATCGACTCCCAATCGGGTACGTTCCCGTCGTATGCTCCGAGAACGAGCATGAGGGGGTCGAACGTGCGGATCATCGTGGGCGTCATGGGCGGAGGGACCGCCAGTGCTGAGGTCGAGGCTGCGGCCGTCGAGATGGGGCGGCTCATCGCCGAGGCGGGCTTCGTGCTGCTGACCGGTGGGCGTGACTGCGGCGTCATGGCAGCTGCGTCGCGAGGCGCGAGCGAAACCGGCGGCCTGGTCGTTGGCGTACTCCCGACCGAAGAGCCCGTGGGAGTGGCACCCCACGTCGACATCGCCATCCCGACCGGCATGGGCGACGCCCGCAACGTGATCAACGTGCTGGCGAGCCGGATCGTCATCGCAATGCCCGGTGGCGCCGGCACCATCTCCGAGGTAGCCCACGCGCTCAAACTCGGGCGCCCCGTCGTCACCGTCGGCTTCCCGCTCGGCGACCAGTTCCACGCGTACCGTTCGGGGGGCCTGCTCTCCGAGGTCGACACGCCGGCGGAAGCCATCGCCCTTGTGAGAGGGGTGCTTGCCGAGTGAGCCTCCAGGACAGGGTCGTCGTGGTGACCGGGTCGAGTCGTGGGATCGGTCGCGCGATCGCCGACGCCTGCGCCGCGCGGGGGGCGCACGTGGTCGTATCGAGCAGGAGTCAGACCACGGTCGATGAGGCGGTCGCCGAGATCGAAGCGATGGGCGGCTCCGCGGCGGGATTCTCGGCAGATGTCGCGAATCCGGACAGCGTGCAAGCGCTCTTCGACTTCGCGATGACGACCTTCGGCTCGCTCGACATCTGGGTCAACAATGCCGGCGTGACAGAGGGCTACCGACCCCTCGACGAGCTCTCCCCCGACGAGCTGCGGGAGATCGTCTCGATCAACCTGCTGGGACACATGTACGGCGCGCGCGTTGCCCTGAAGCACTTCCGCGCGACGGGCCGGGGATACCTGATGAACATGGCGGGCCGAGGATGGAAGGGCGAGGCTACCTCGCACACCGCCTCATACGCCGCCACGAAGACGGCCATCGCTTCGCTCACCCGTTCGCTTGCCGCCGAGAACAAGGATGTGAAGGGCATTTCCGTCAACGCCCTTGTGCCGGGCATGGTCGATACCGATTTCTACAAGGACATCCGCATCAGCCAGCGGCTCGAGAGCAGCAAGGACAACTGGCGGTACGCCCTCGACGCGTTCGGCGTCCCGCTCGTCCAGGTTGGCGAGAAGGCGGCGGACCTTCTCGGCGCCGAGCCGGGTGAGAAGACCGGAGAGGTCTTCTCGTTCATCGGCACGAGCCGGATGGTCACCGGCGGGATGAAGATGGCCTACTGGGGCATGACCGGCAAGCTCGGCAAAGAGCCGGGACGATAGCTCACCCGAAAGGGCACGCGGTGAACTCCGACGAGTATCAGCAGACGGCACGTGAGAGCGAGTTCGTAGCCGAGCTCACCCACAATCCCGAGTCGCTCGAGGAGCTGCCCGCCGCCGAGGACTACCAGTGGTACCGGCCCAGCGTGTGGACTCGCCTTGCGACCAACAAGCCGCTGATCATCCTGTTGATCATCGCGTTCCTCGTGCTGGTGATCGGCCCGTCCCTGTTCTACGTGCTGAACCCGCCGCGCCCCCGGCCGCCTCGACCGGTACCCGGTCAAGGCATTCCTGCGCAGAACGCACCGGCGCCTGATTGGACGACGTCACCGGCTTCCTAGAATCGCGAAAGCCCGGGCTTCGCGAGCGCCGGGGCTTCGCGAGCGCCCTCCCTACGTCCTGGGACCGCCTGCCGGGCCGACCCCGTGCCCGCCGAAGGCATTCCTGAGCGCGGTCAGGACCTGACCCGCGTACGACGGCGAGTGCTCGGTTCCCACGCGGAACTTGAGCGAGCCCTCGATGACGGGCACCTCGATCCCGGCGTCATGCGCGGCGCGGATCGTCCACTCGCCCTCGCCGGTGTGCCCCACGATGCCGGAGACGCCCTCGAGGTCGTCGCCGAACTCGTCATAGGCG
>CAYHCN010000022.1:0-12959 GCA_964354945.1 uncultured Eubacteriales bacterium | reverse complement strand
CCGAGATTCCAGCCGAGGATGATGTCGCGCGGGGTCAGGCTCGTGAGCGGGATAGTCATGGTGAGCAACGCAAGCCCGGAGAGGGCCTGAACGATGAGCAGGGGCACGAACAGGATGTAGGTGCCCTTCTGCATGACGTTGTACTTGCCAAGGTGCGGCTTGGATTTCTTGACGAAGATGTAGTACAGGACGACCTGAGGTGCGGTCGTGATGTCGCGCTTGGTGAGTGCGAACTCGCGGTAGTCTCGGCGACGCGATGCGAAGGCGTACCACAGGCGAACGATCAGGTTGATGATGACGATCGTCATCGCGATGTAGTGAATGTAGCGCATGAGCGTCCGGCCGCCGTCGAAGAACGGGAACCGGATGTACATGCCGGAGATGGCCAGGGCGATCATCGCAGCCACGTGCTGGAAGTGCATGATCTTGGGTGCGGCAGGTACCGGAGGGCCCTCGTGATGCGGCCATTCCCAGCCCAGGAATCTGCGCTTGGCGCGCCCGGTGAGGATGTTGCCGACGAAGTGCGCCGACAATCCGAGCACCACGACCACGTACAGCGACGTGAACGCCACGTCCAGCCATACCTGGAGTTCGACCATTCCCAGAGTCATGTCCGACCCCTACCCCGTTCTCTTCGGTTCTCTTCGCAGCCAGTTCCGATCGTGGCGCTTGAGCAGCGCAAATCGCCGACGATAGCCGGTCGTCGACGCCACGCTCGGACTTTGTAACACAAGTTACTTGCAGAATAGGCGCGGCCTGGTCGAGTGTCAATGCAAATTGCCTGCCTGAGCGCGTCTCAGAGGTCGTCGATGACGGTCTCGGCGCGGGGTTCGATCCCTGCCTCCGCAAGCACTTCTCGAGCCCGCTCGGACTCCTGTGGCGGTACCCGCATGGCCAGGCCTGCGAGACCCCAGCCGCGCCGGGCAAGCAGATCACCCCCGAGCGATATTGTCGCGGAGGTAGTCGAGGAACGCCCGAGACGTCTGCGACGGGCCGCCCTTCGGCGTGACCGCGTAGATGGGTCGCTCGGCAGGGAAACCCTCTATGTCGAGCTCGACCACCGAACCCAGGGCGAGTGCGCGCTGGGCGACGAGTCGGCTCACGATCGCGGCGCCGAGCCCTCCCTCGACGGCGGTGACGACAGCCTCACCGGTACCCAGCTCGAGGGCCACGTGCAGGCTGTCGACGTCGACACCGTGGTCGGCGAGAAGCGCCTCGGTGGCCTGGCGGGTGCCGCTGCCGAGCTCCCGAGTGACAAGCCCGCCCGCCGCAAGCTCTTGGACGGAGTGTCGCGCTCCGGCAAGCGGCGATCCGGGTGCGGCGATGACGACGAGCTCGTCGAGGGCAACCTGCTCGTAGTCGACTCGGCCTCCCTTGACCTCGGCGCCGGTGAGGCCGACGCCCGCCTCCCCCTCGGCAACACGCTGGACGACCTCGGCGGAGTCTGCGACGAGCAGCGTCAGGTCGACTCGGGGATGCTCGGCGAGAAACCCTCCGGCCACCCGGGGGATCAGGTACACGCCCGGCGTCGTGCTGGCGGCGATCACGAGATGGCCGGTGACCTGCCCGTCGAGTCCCGCGATCTCCTCTCGCACGGACTGCAGCTCGCCGAGGACGCGCAGGGCGACCGGCAGGAGGACCTTTCCAGCCTCGGTCAGGTCGACTCGGCGGTACCTCCGCTCCAGCAGCGTGGACCCGAGTTCGGACTCGAGCGACTGTATCTGCATCGTGACAGCGGGCTGCGAGATCTTGAGCACCCTCGACGCAGCCGAGAAGGAACCGGCGTCGACCACCGTGACGAAGGTCCGGAGCTGCTGGATGTTCAAGAGACCCCCTGCGGTTGACACGGCGTCAGACGACCGTTGCCCCCCATCGTACCTATCTTCTCCGATTCTGCGCCACAGCGGGAGCGGACGTGCCGAGGCGGCGGCCGAGGCGGAATCCGGGTACACTCGCCAAGATGAGAACGATTCTCACAAGCGACGAGCCCTATGGAGCGGGGCGGTCCACGCCACAGCGTCGGTGCATCGCCGCCGCGGTGCCGGACCGCGCGTTCACCGTCGGCGAGCTCGCCGAATCCGTCTCGAAGCACGATCCGGCCATCGGGCTGGCAACCGTGTATCGCGCCGTCGCCGCGATGGAGCGAAGCGGATGGCTCACCCGGGTAGGAGAGGCGAACGGGAGTGCCCTGTACGCCCGCTGCACCGAAGGCGGGCATCACCACCATGCAATCTGCACCGAGTGCGGGAGGGTCGCGCATACGCCCTGCCCTGTCGCCTCGGAGGCCTCGGTTGCGGCGCCTTCAGGATTCCGAGTGACCAGCCACGACCTGACGCTGTACGGCGTGTGCGAGACCTGCGCCTCGCCCGCGGACTCCGCGGCCTCCGCCTCGGGTGAGCCTCGATGACTCACATCCACATTCCAGACGGCGTGCTGCCGCTGTGGCTGTGGCTCGGCGGCTGGCTGCTGACCCTCGGGGTGCTGTGGGTCGCCGGGCGGGCAGGGGCCGGCGCCGAGTCCCGCCGCCGCGTGCCACTGCTGGCTGTGCTCTCGGCGATGATGCTGGTCGCGATGTCTAGCGAGATCGTGCCGCTCGCGTATCACCTCAACCTCACGGTGATCGCCGGCACCCTGCTGGGAGCGACGCTGTCGCCGATCGCCGCGTTCATCGTCTGCGTGATCCTCGCCCTCCTGGGGCACGGCGGCGTAACCGTCATCGGCCTCAACACCCTGCTCATCTCCGCCGAGATGATCGTCGGCGGTCTGCTCGTCCGAACCTTCATCCGCGCGCTCGGACGTGGTCGCGTGCCGCTCGCTGCGGCGCTCGCCACCGTCGTGACGCTCGCCGTGACGACCGCGATGCTCGTGGGGGTCGTTGCGCTGGCAGGCGCAGGGTCGGCCACCGCGCGCGAGACGGGTGCGCTCGACCCAGGCAGCCTCAGCTTCTCGAACCCGGTCTCGGACGGCGTGTTCAGCCTCGGGCTGTTCTCGGGCGGCGAAGCGCCACCCGCTGGCGCCCCCGCGGCTGCCGAGCAGATCTCGGTGGCCCGGTTCGCGACCGTCGTGTTCGTGCTCGGTCCGATCGGGTGGGCGCTCGAAGCGCTGGTGACGGCCCTCGTGCTCGGCTATGTGGCCCGCGTCCGACCGAGCCTGTTGTGGGCACCGGTACCGGGACGTGCGCGGCCGGCGGGCAACGAGTCGGAGGAACGCTGATGGACATCGGCGCCATCGACCGTTCGGGAACCCAGGGCACGTCCTGGCTCCACCGCGTCACACCTCGCTCCAAGCTGATCGCGGTCGCACTCGTGCTCGCCGCCGCGATCGTGTCGTGGAACTTCCTCGTCCTTGCGTCGCTCGTGCTCGTACTGGTCGCCGCCGCGATCTCGGCAGACCTCGACCTGAAGTTGACCCTGACCTTGTCGCTGTATCCCGCGTTCTTCGCCGCGATCTTCGCCTTCGCAGCCCAACCGTCGTGGCTCGGCGCACTGGTCATCGTACTCAAAGCGGTCACCGCGGCGATGGCCGTGGTCATCATCATCCTCACGACGCCCTACCCCCAGGTGTTCGCGCCGCTGCAGCGCATCGCCCCCGGAATCGTCGGGGATGCGCTGCTGATGACGTACCGGACCTTCTTCCTGCTGCTCGAGCGGTTCGCGGACGTCGTCCGCAGCATCCGGCTGCGCGCGGGCATCGGTCGCTCCCCGCTTCGGGCCGTCCGAATGGGCGCGGCTTCGCTCGGCAACGTGCTGCTGTACTCGGTCGATCTGGCGCAACGCGAGTACGACGTGATGCGGTTGCGTGGCTACAGCGGACGCCTCGAGATCAACCTCCCCACCCACCACTGGAAGACCGCCGAGATCGGACTGGTTTCCGTGGCCGCGTTCGCGCTGGGGCTCTCGGCGCTGTGGCGGCTGGGCGCCGCCGGACTGAATCCCTACAGCTGGCTCGTGCCACTGCCCGCACTCGGCGCACTTGCCGCCACCGTCCTGGTGAAACGGAGATCCGCATGAGCACCGAAACCAACGACCGTCGCGTCGGGGCGCAGATGCGCTACGCCCACGATCCGAGCGCGCACCGGGAACCCGAGGAGCACGAGGTGGTTCTGGTCTCGTGCATCAGCCACAGCTACGACGGCGGGACGACGGTCGACCTGTGCGGCTTCGACTTCGTCGCCCGCCATGGCGAGCGCGTCGCGCTCCTGGGCCCGAATGGGGCGGGCAAGACGACGATGCTCTATCACATCCTTGGCCTGCTCCACGCCGAGGAGGGCGTCGTGCGCGTCTTCGGCGTGGACCCGTCGCGCCAGTGGGACGACATCCGCCCGCGTATCGGCGTCATGCTGCAAAACGTCGACGAGCAGCTCATCATGCCGACCGTCGCCGACGACGTCGCGTTCTCGGCGCGGCAGTACGGGCTGAGCCAGCGCGAGGTCGACGAACGCGTCGAGGCGGCACTCGCGCTGCTCGACATCGAACACCTCGCCGACCGCGTCCCCCACAACTTGTCGGGTGGCGAGAAGCGCAAGGCCGCGATGGCGGGCGCGCTGGTCATGGAACCCGCACTGCTCGTGCTCGACGAGCCGTTCGAGGGGCTCGACCCGGCGTCACGGCAGCAGATGATCGACCTGCTCGGCGTGCTGGCGCAGGGCGGCACGACCATCGTGCTGACGACGCACGACATCGACGCGGTGCCCGAGTTCGCCGACTACGCCTACGTGCTCCGCGCGGGCGGGCAGATCGCACTCCACGGGACGCCCGAGGAGCTGTTCATCCACGCACCCGACATCGCGGCGAGCAACATCCGCCCGCCCGTGCTGGCCGAGCTGTTCGCGGAGCTCAAACGGGCAGATCCGGATGCACCGCTTCCCGCGCTGTGCATCGACAGCGCCGTGGACGCGCTCATGGAGTGGAAAGGCGCGGCGTCCAGCCCGCCGCGCTAGCTGCGTTCCTTGGCGAGCCTGCCGAACTGGGCTCCCCAGTCACGAGCGGCCGCCTCGTCCACGGCAGTCAGGGCGTACTTCACCGTGAAGTCCTCGAACGGGAACTCAAACCCGATCTCCTCGAGCCTCGCCGTCATCTGCTTCGTAGCACCGCTGCTCCAGCCGTAGCTGCCGAACGTACCGGCGAACCGGTCCTTGGGCTTGAGACCGGCGACGTACTGCATGAACCCTGCGACCTGAGACAGAGCCCCGTGGTGGAGGGTCGGCGAGCCGAGGACCAGGCCCCGGGCGTCGAGCAGCTCGGTCATGATCGCCGAGAACGCGGTTGCCCTCACGTCGGCGAGGTAGCACTCCGCGCCTTCGGCCATGATGCCGTCGGCGACCTGCTTGGCCATCACGTCGGTCGCGCCCCACATCGTCGCGTAGGCCACGACGACCTTGTCCTTGAGCACACCGCCGCTCCACTCGCCGTAGGCATCGAGAAGCTTGAGAATGTCCACGCCACGCCACATCACGCCGTGGGACGGTGCGATCACGTGGCAGATCCAGCCGAGCTCCTTGATCTTGTCGACCGCCTTGCCCACCTGCGTGCCCAAGGGCAGCAGGATGTTGGCGTAGTACGTCTTGAGCTCCTCCATCGGCTCACACCCCGTGAACTGGTCGGCGAAGCGCTCGCAGGACGCGAGGTGCTGGCCGAACGCGTCGTTGGGCATGAGCACGCATTCCTCGGGGCAGTACGTGAACATGGAATCGGGCCAGTGGACCATCGGCTCGGGTAGGAACGTTAGCGTCTTGCCGCCAAGGTCGATCGTGTCGTTCTTGGTCACGGGGTCCACGACGAGCCCGTCGTGGTACTCCGCGATACCCTTCACGCCGACGGGCGATGCGACGACCCTGGCCTGCGGGATAGCCGCCATGACCGCGCGAAGTCCGCTGTTGTGATCGGGCTCGATGTGGTTCACCACGATGTAGTCGATCTCCTCGAGCGGGACGATCGACCGGATGCGGGAGAGCAGCTCGGGCACGAACGGTGTCTTCACCGTATCGACGAGCGCTGTCCTCTCGGCACCCTTCACCAGATAGGCGTTGTAGGTCGTGCCACGAGGCGTCTCGTAGCCGTGGAAGTCGCGCAGGTTCCAGTCGATGGCGCCGACCCACCAGATGCCGTCGGCGACAGGAGTTGCGAGCATCGAAGCCTCCTCGGCGAGGTGTGGATGAGCAGATGCGTGCGGGACGGGTTAGAGGATACCCGAGGAACGCGAGGTGGAACGGCGTCGCAACGGGTGGCCGCCGACTACGAGCAGCGCTTCACGAAGAAGTCGGCCATCGACAGCAGGAGCTCCTTCGCGCGGCTCTTGGGCAGCGCGTCGACCAGGCCGCCCTTGGCCTGGATGATGATGTCGGTCGCGTAGCGCTGGGCGAACGCGATCGACTCCGACTCCTCGAGGATGTCGACGGCCTCCTGCAGCACCACGGGATCCGTGGCGCGCTCGGACAGGATCGCGAGCAGTCGCTCTCGGCGTGGCGCGGCGTGGAGCGCGTGGATCGCGACGAGCGTGCGCTTGCCTTCGGTGATGTCGGAGCGGAAGTCCTTTCTCACAGACTCCTTCTTGCCGACGAGGTTCAGGATGTCGTCCTGGATCTGGAACGCGAGCCCTGCGGCCAAGCCGAATGCTCGAAGCACTTCGATCTGGCTCTCGGTGCCACCACCGATGATGGCGCCGACCGCAAGGGGCACGGCCCCCGAGTAGAACGCAGTCTTGTGGTTCGCCATGACGAGGTAGTCCTCGACGGTGAGGTCGAACCGGTTGTCGCGCGCCCACCCGATGTCGAGGGCCTGGCCTTCGATGGTGCGCGTAGTCATGTCGACGAGCTCCTTGAGCACGCGGAGCTTGGTCGCGTCGTCGAGGCCGGGGTCGTCGACGACCGTGCCGGTGACCAGCGAGAGCGCGAGGTCGCCGGCGTTGATCGCGAGGCCCTCACCTTCTGCCACGTGGAGACAGGGCTCGCCTCGGCGGGTCAGCGAGGAGTCCTCGATGTCGTCATGGATGAGCGCGGCGGTGTGGAAGTGCTCGATCGCCGCCGCCGAGGGCCACGCCTTGGCGGAATCGCCGCCGACGGCGTCACACGCGAGGAGGCAGATGAGGGGTCGGTGGCGCTTCCCCGCGTTGGCGTAGTAGTCGGAGAGCGGATCGTAGAGGTAGCGATCCATGTCCGGATGGGTCCCGTTGGTGAAGAACGTCGAGAGGTACTCCTCGAACTTCTTCGAGTTGCGCTTGAGGTAGATCTCGAACGCTGTGGCCAAAGTGGCACCTCTCGGCATCGGCGAAAGCCGCGGTCATGGTATCAGACGCCACGGTTCGGTCAGGGGTAGGATGGCTGCGGGACTGCACGGCTCGAGCGCCGTGCCTGGAGATGAGGGAGGACACATGGCTTCGACCGACACGTCGACCGCGGCATGGATGCTCACCTGGGCTTGGGCCGTCGCGGCATGCGGGCTGATCTGGGTCCTGCTCGCCATCATCGGGTACTGGAAGATGTTCACGAAGGCGAATGAGGCGGGGTGGAAGTCCATCATTCCCATCTGGAACACGATCGTGTGGTTGAGGATCATCGGACGCCCGTGGTGGTGGCTGCTGCTGTTCCTGATCCCTGTCGTGGGCTGGGTGCTGATCGTGATCGCCCTGTACGACACCGCGGTGTCGTACGGCCACGGGTTCGGATTCACGCTCGGCTTGGTGTTCTTCAGCTCGCTGTTCCTCATCATCCTCGGTTGGGGTAGGTCGGAGTACATCGGTCCGCGCGGTGTGGCTCCCGCGCACGCCGCGCCCGCCTACAGCCCGCCCGCCGGAGCTGCGGCCGCGGCGGGACTGCCTCCGCAGGCGCCGATGCCCGAGATGCCGCCGATGCCGGAGATGCCGCCGATGCCCGAGCCTGGGCAGCCGCAGACGGCTCCGCGAGCACCACAGGCACCGGCCCCCCAGGCGCCTTCAATACCGCCAACCGCCGAGGAACCTCCGGCGGAAGAAACGCCCGCACAGCCTGGCGACAACGCATAGCCGCTCTCTGGTAGTCCCTACCGACGCGATCGCCGCCTCCGAACAAGGGGCGGCGTTCGTCTACCCGCCGCGACGCCGGCTCGGCGAGTTCGAGTCCTCGACTCGCATGCCCCGCTCGATGAAGACGCCGTCCTCGGTGAACCGGCGCTTGTACGTCAGCAGCACGGCGAGCATCGAGCCGACCGCCGTCGCCGCGGCAACCATGAGCATCACGACGATCTGGTAGCCGGTAGCTTCGAGGGGGTCGGCCCCGGCGAGGATCTGCCCCGCCATCATCCCGGGGATGAACACGATGCCGACCGCGGCCATCGAGTTGATCGTGGGTATGAGGCCCGCGCGCAGTGCCGAGCGGATCGACGGGAATGCTGCCTCCCACGACGAAGCCCCCAGCGCGGTCAGCGCGAGGATCTCCTCGTCGCGAGCGTCGAGATCGGCGAACACGCGCTCCAGCGCCAGCGCGATGCCGTTCATCGAGTTGCCGAGCACCATGCCCGCGATGGGGATGACGTACTCGGCGCGATACCACGGGTCGACCTGGATGATCGCGCCGGTGACCACGAACGTGACCACGAACCCCGTGACCAGCATCGAGACCAGCGAGCTCACGTACACGCCCTTGGGCGCGTCGGGACTTCGCCGCAAGATGATCTGCGCCGCTGTGGCGGTCATCACGAAGAGGATGGCGATGACGAGCCACCACGACTGGTTCGCGAAGACCCACCGCAAGACCAGACCGAGTGCGAGCAGCTGAAGGTACGTGCGGGCCGTCGCGATCGCGAGATCCTTCTCGAGCCCCAGCGACAGCCGGATCGAGATGATCCCCGTGGCGATGACGAACACCGTGGCCAGCGCGAGCTGCCACCATCCGATGGGGATGACTCCGCTTGCCGCTGCCCCGCTCATGCCCGCTCCCCCGGTGCTTCGGTAGCCGGCGCTGACGCGGGGCCGATCTCGGTCAGCCGTCCCGCCTGGAGCTGGAAGCGCCTCGTTGCGAGCTGGTCGGTGCGCTGGTGCCGGACCCGCACGACGCCGCCTCCCTCGGAGGCGAACGCTTCGGTCATCAGGCGGACCTGCTCGGCAGACGCGTCGTCGAGGTTCGCGTCCGGCTCGTCGAGAAGCAGCACCTCCGGGTTCGTCAGCACGACGCGGGTGAGGGCGACTCGCGCGGCCTGGCCGACCGAGAGGCGGTCGGCGTCACGCTCGAGGTCGATGTCGTCGAGGTTCACCCGGTCGAGGGCGTCGCGCAGCACCGAGTCGCTCGGCCTCGCGTCGTGCGCTCGTACCTTGAGGCTCCACGGCAGCAGCAGATTGTCCCGCACCGTGCCCGGTACGATCGCCGCCTTCTGCGGGATCAGCGCGATGCGCGTGCGCCACTGGTGCGGTTCGATCGCCTCGGCAGGCTGGCCGTCGAGCAGCAGCACGCCGTCCGCGACCGGGAGCAACCGCGCAAGGGCCCGCAACAACGTCGACTTGCCCGAGCCGCTCGGACCGATGACGTCGACGACCTCACCCCCAGGGATCGAGAGCGACACGCCGTCCAGAACGGCGAGAGGACCCGCGTCACCGGGGAGCGTGACGCGCAGGTCCCGTGCCTCGAGCAGGGGCGACGGCGACACGCGCTAGTCCGCCCAGCGATCTCGGTGCACGAACGCCGGGTCGAACCGGTCGGCCGCGGGTTTCTGCTCGGCGGGATGGCCGAGCGCGATCATCGACATCGGCACGATGCCCTCGGGCACGCCGCAGATCTCACGGACGTTCGCTACGCGCTCCTCCACCGGATAGCAGCCGATCCACACGCCGCCCAGGCCGATCGCGTTCGCCGCGACGAGCAGGTTCTGGATCGCCGCCGAGCAATCCTGGACCCAGTACCCGACGTGCCGCTCCTCGCGGGTGTCGCCGCACACGACCAGACCGACCGGCGCAGAAGCGAGCATCTGGGCGTAGGGCGTGGCCTTCGAGAGACGGTCCAGCTGCTGGCGGTCGGTCACCACGACGATCCGCCACGACTGCTGGTTGCCCGCACTCGGCGCGGCCATCGCAGCGCGAAGGAGGACCTCGAGATCTGCTTCCGAGACCTCTTCATCGGTATAGCGGCGAATGCTCCGCCGGGTCATCAGAGCGTCAAGGCAGTCCATCTACGCGTCCTTTCGTTTGCCGGGCTTCGGTGGTGAGTCGACAGGCGAATCCTCGCCCGAGTGCTCCCGTTCCAGGGCCACCACTCGCCGCCTGTCCCTACGGATCACCGGGCTCGTTCCGAACAGGATGTCGTTCTCGAAGCTGATCCGCTCCATAGCGATGAGGTCCCGCGCGACTTCGTCGACGCTCGCCCGCTCCTCGGGGGACTCGACGGTCACGCCGTGGAGGTCCACGCCTCGCAGCTTCCCGCGCTTGCGCCTCTGAGCCCACGTCTTGTAGAGCGCCTGGCGGATCCGTGGCTTGGTCGACGGCTTGCGCAACGCATGGAGCATCTCGGCGCGAAGCGGTTCGAGTGCCTCCGCCGAGACCCCCTTGGGCAGCCCCGCGAGCCGACGGCCCATCTCATCGGCGAAGGGCCGGTTCGTCTCCTGGATCACGAACTTGACGGTGTGCCAAGCGTCGTAGAGGTCACCGCTGGAGACGATCTCGACATCCGAGAGCCACAACCACGCGAGCAGGCGGCGGCGCCAGTCCCACCACATGAGCGAGTTCGCGAGCGCCTCGTCGGGGATCAGGAAGCGCCCCGAGGCGAGCAGCATCGCGCCGAAGACGCCGCTTCCGCCGGTGGCAGTGCGCTGCTTGCCGACGCGCGCCTTGTAAAGGCCGCAGCTCGGAGAGGCCTCCTTGGCGACGAACGCCCTGGCTCCCGAGCGGTCGAGTGCGGCGAGGGCACACCGCGAGCCCTCGAGGATCTCCTCGGTGACGTCGCGGCCGCGGCGGTCGAGGACCTTCGCGGTGCCGTCGAGCACCTCCTGGCCGGCGCCGGTGAGATGCACGGGCGTCCTCGGCACCCCGAGCCCCGCGAGACACTCAGGGCACACCGGCGTCCACGAGAAGTCCGCCTTTTCGCGCCCGAGCAGGCTGAGCGCGTCGAATGCCTTGCCGTTGTAGCGCACGGGGCAGTTGAAGACGCACGCACTGATCCCGACGGGAACGGTCCGTGTGATGATCTCGGCCACGCGCCCCCCTGTCGCGAATCTGCGGCTACGCCCCGCCTGAAGCCTGGCCCGGCGCGTCCTCCAGCACCAGCCAAGACGACGGTAGCAGTCCCTGCCCCTCCGGGTCAGTACCTACCCGTGCGAGAATGCGCAGGGGTATGAGGACTGCCGAGGAGGTGCGATGTCCGGTGGCGTGTTGATGTGGTTCCGCAAGGACCTGCGCCTCGCCGACAACGAGGCCCTGGCGGCCGCGGCCTCAGCCGAGACCCTCGCGTGCCTTGCGCTTGCGAGTGCGGACCCGTCAGCTGGCGGGCCGGGCTCGGTGTCGCGGAAGTGGCGCGCTGCCTCGCTCGCCTCGATCGACGCGGACCTGCGCTCCCGCGGGAGTGCGCTCGCGGTCGTGGATGGCGAGCCCCATGAGATCGTCCCGCGCGTCGCGAGGAAGCTGCGCGTCTCGACGGTGTTCTGCTCCCGGGACCACACTCCCGTGGGTGCCGCGCAAGAACTTGTGGTCGCCGACGCCCTGCGACGCGGCGGCATCGAGCTGCACGCCACGCCTGGCCAGCTCCTCGTGCCGCCCGGCGAGGTGACGACTGCCTCGGGCGGCCCCTACCGCGTGTTCACCCCGTTCTTCCGGGCGTGGCTTCACTCGCTGCCCGACACCCGACCGCATCCGGCCCCGCGACGCCTACCGCCACCCCCGGCGGGGTTCGCCGAGGATCACCCGCCACTCGCTTCCGGCGCGCCGGAGTTCGAGCCGCCGGCGAGCGATCCTGACGCCTGGGTGCCCGGCGAGGCTGCGGCGCTCGGTCGGCTCGCGCGGTTCGCCGACCGATCGATCTCGTCGTACGCCCAACTCCACGACCGCCCCGACATCGACGCCACGAGCGAGCTGTCGCCTCGGCTGGCCCACGGAGAGCTGTCCGCTCGGCAGGTCGTGTCCGCAGCGTTCGAAGCAGCGGAGGGACAGGACGGGGCCCTGCCATTCGTGCGCCAAGTCGCGTGGCGCGAGTTCTCGTACCACGTCCTGTCGGCGTTCCCGGACCTGGCATCCGAGCCGTGGCGACCTGAGTTCTCGGCGATACCGTGGCTCGACGACCCCGATGGAGTTGAGGCCTGGACCGAGGGGCGGACGGGATTCCCTCTGGTGGACGCAGGCATGCGACAGCTCGCGGCAACCGGCTGGATGCACAATCGCGTGCGCCTGGTCGTGGCGTCGTTCCTCAGCAAGGACCTGCTGGTCCCGTGGCAGACCGGGGAGCGGGTGTTCGCCGAACGGCTCTCCGACTACGACCCCGCGGTCAACCCGTTCAACTGGCAGTGGGTCGCCGGCAGCGGCGCGGACGCCTCGCCGTACTTCAGGGTCTTCAACCCCGTGGTGCAGGGCGTCAAGTTCGACCCCGACGGCGAGTACGTCCACCGCTGGGTGCCCGAACTCAAGTGGCTTCAGCCCCGGTGGATCCACCACCCGTGGGACGCCCCGGAACGGGAACTCCGCCAGGCGCGAGTAGCGCTGGGCAAGGACTACCCCGCACCGCTCCTCGATCACGGTTGGGCTCGCCACCGAGCGCTCGCCGCGTTCGAGGAAGTACGCAGGGCTAGGCGCGGACGGTGAAGGCCGCGGATTCCGCGGCAAAACCGCTGGTCAGTGAGTTGGTAAGGTTCTGGTAAGGTCACGTGCGGACGATAGGGGTGCCTGCCAACCTTCGGTGGGTGAAGGTGCCCCGGCGCGGTCCCCTGGGGGGACAAGGTACCGCGCCGGGACGTCTGCAGGGCCCCTGTCGAGGGGCCCTCTGGCCCTCACCGTGAGGCTCGCGCCCCACGCGG
>CAYHCN010000021.1:0-13031 GCA_964354945.1 uncultured Eubacteriales bacterium | reverse complement strand
TGAACGGGTCGCCGACCGTGTCACCGATGACCGCGGCCTTGTGCGGGTCGCCGCCCTTGCCCCCGTGATGGCCCTCCTCGATGTACTTCTTCGCGTTGTCCCATGCCCCACCCGAATTGGCCAGGTACAGCGCGAGCGGCACGCCGGTCACGATCGCGCCCTGGACCGGTGCACCGTTGGAGTCGAGGAGGCGAACCGAGGCCTTCACCGACTTCCCCCCGCGAATCGCGACGGTCGTCAGGGTGATGCTCTCGACGTACATGGAGACGGTCGGAGCGGGGGAGACCCGAATCGTCATCTGCGAGGTAGCGGTCGCCCCGCGGTCGTCGGTCACGGTCAACATGGCGTTGTAGGTCCCTGCTGCCGAGTAGGTGTGATCGATCATCTGTCCAGCCCCCGTCGTCCCGTCACCGAAGCTCCAGGACCACGAGGCGATCGAACCATCCGGGTCGCTGGAGTCTGAGCCGTCGAACGCGACAGTGAGCGGTGCGTACCCGGAGCTCGCGGAAATCCAGAAGGATGCGACGGGAGCCGCGTTTGGGGTCTCCACAACGATGTCGGCGGACGTAGTGCCAGTGAACCCCGCGTTGTCGGTCACGGTCATGATCGCCCGATAGGTCCCCGGCTGACTGTACACGTGAGAAACGCGCGAGCCTGACCCGGTTGTGCCGTCCCCGAAGTTCCACGACCACGACACGACCGCGCCGTCGGGATCGTACGAAGCCGACCCGTCGAAGGGGACGTTCAGGGGAGCCGCACCACGCGCCGCCGACGGAGTCAGCGAGGCGACCGGTGCAATTGAGGTCCCAGGTGTGGTCACGCTGCCCGACAGCGTCCACGAACCCACGGATGCATAGTTCGTGTAGCCGGTTGTGAGCGGATCGCCCTTGCCCGTTCCTCTGACCCACAGGTAGTAGGTCCCTGCGGGAACCGTCGCCGAGACAGTCCCGGCGAGGGCGTCGACCGGGTTGGCCGAGGCTACGACGGCGTTGGACGCATCCCGCAGCTCGATTGCGACGTCGAGATCCGGGCCGAGGGCTGCTGGAGTGACCGCAAGCGACAGCGGGCCCGCGCCAGCGCTGACGGAGACGACGTCGACGTCGCCGGTTCGCGCGATGTAGCCGTTCGCACTTATGCTCGTTCCCGACCCGACTCTCGGCGCAGTGGCCGCGGTGTCCGGATAGTCGTCGATGCGAAGCACGCAACCGTTCTGACCGATGACTGTCAGGTCGTCCTGGGTGTTGTTCGCGAGGTTGTACTCGCCTCTGCTCCATTGGGTGAGGTTCTGGTAGTAGCCGCTGCCCATGATGGGCGCCCAGCCGGTTTCGCCCGATCCGTGACCCGAGTAGTACTCGGTACCGGAGGTTGTCCCGTCGTGCGACAGGCCGAGGGTGTGCCCGCACTCGTGCGCTGCGGCCTCGGCGATGTACTTCTCTCCATTGGCGAGTTTCTCGGGGAAGACGAGGGCGGGCTTGTAGGCGTCGCCAACGTTGTCGAACACGCCGACATACGCGATGCCCCCGTAGCTCCCGAAGTAGCTGCTGATCGGGCTGATCAGCACACGCATCCCGTAGTACTCGTCGCTGGAGCTGTCGCGGCTGATGGCAGACTCGGCCGGCGCCTCCGTCGTGACGTCGACGTCGAACGGCGCATAGTCCTCCGAGACTCGCTGCCACACCTGCTGGATCTTCGTGCGCTCAGCGTCGCCGAAGACGCTCGGGTTGCCGTCGGTGTCCCACGGCGGACAGGTCAGGGGATTGGGGACCGAGCCGCCGTTCCACGCGGTGTTCTGCATCGTAAAGCCGTCGAAGTCGAGGTAGATCACTCGCTTCGAACCGGGTTTGCTGTGCAGGACGAACGTGTTTACCAGCGGCTCGAGACCCACGGGATCGGCGCCGGCCGCAGCGGGCTCAGCTCCGAGCGGTGCGACGTTCTCGCGGTAGAACAGCTTGCCCTTCGCGTCGACCCACAGCGTGTGGTCGTTGCGCAGCGCCTTGGCAAGCTCAGCAGTTCGCATCCCGTGCGACTGTGCAACGGCCGCGAGCTCTGGGCCGAGGGCGTTGATCGCGGCCTCACCGCTCACTGGATGACTGAGCTTCGCGCTCGCGCCGCGCTCGGCCGCAGCGGCCGTCGGCAAGGGGCCGACGACGGCAGCACACAGCGCGGCCGCTGTGAGCATGGACAGGATTCGGCCACGGAGACGCATGGGATCTCCTCGAGAGCGCGGGGGACAGGGCTGCCCCTTGTATCGGCTCCCGGTCTATGCGCGCGCGGGAACGGTCATGTGGACCCGGCGTTGACTGTGAGCGCTGTCACAGGCTTCGGGGTCACCGCCCGCTACTTGAGCGGCGTCCACCACGTCCAGTTGGGGTTGCCTCCCGCGGGGTCGGTCGCGGGAGTGTTCGGCCCGATGGCGATCCCGGCGTCGGCGGTCGTCCCCGACTGCACGTAGGCCTGCACCCCCATGCTCGTGCCCGCAGGCTGGAACTGGGGAGCACCGTCGGGGTTCGCGGGCGGCTGCATCGGCGACGGCATCGTGGGCCATTCGCGATACGAGGCGATGTCGCCCGAGCGCAGCGCGAACTGGCGCCCGGCGAAGTCCCGAGTCACGAGTTCGAAGACCAGGAGCGTACCGGTGCCGTCGTCGAGGACGATCTTGTTCTTCTCGGGCCCGAGGTAGTACGTGAGCGCCTTCGGTGGATCCTTGCTGGCCAGTGATGTCGTCGTCGTTCCACCGGTGGTCAGGTTCGACCTCGCGTAGGTGCTGGGGCCGACCAGCTTGTAGACCGACCCGCCGGCAGCTACGTAGCTAGCGGAAGGGGCGACCGATCCAGCGTATCCGGTCGCGTTGTCGGAGGTGTCCTGAGAGGTCTCTGGAGTCGCAATCTGCGGCGCGGACTCCCGGGGTATCGCGCTGCCGGCGGAGTCGGTTGCCTTTGAGGCCGTGCTCGCGGTCCGCTGGCCTCCACTGCCGAGGATCGCGTTCACGCCGCTGACAGCGACGACCCCGACGAACACGAGCAGCATCGCCGCGGCACCCGCCCAGATCGCCACGGTGCGGCGGTTCTCGGGGCGCATGAGCCGCTCCCAGAGCCCCTTGACGTCGATGGGCGCATTCGCGGGAAGTGGCTCACCGACGGCTCCATCCTCGGTGCCACCGGCGGCTGCCGGAGTCTCAGCTGCGGCACCAGCACCCGCCACCGCAGCTGTAGCCACCAACGCCTCCTCGGCGGCCACACCCTCGGCCTCCTTGCGTATCCGCACCATAACGCGGTCGGCGAGGTCGGCGGGAGGCTCGGGCAGGGGAGCGCGATGCGCGGCGGCGAGCGTCTTCACGTAGCCGAGACAGCTCGGACAGTCAGCGCAGTGCTCCTTGGCCTCCCGGACCGTTGCCGGGGCGACCGGCTCGCCGTCGAGGGCTTCGCTGATGATTCGCTGGGCGTCCTGGCAGTCCATCACGCACCCCCCCTCGGCTTCAGGTCGAGGGAGTGCGCGAGCGACTTCCGCGCTCTGAACACACGGGATTTCACGGTGCCTGTCGGCACGCCGAGCGCCTCGCTGGCTTCCGCGTACGACAGTCCGAACACCGAGACCGCCGAGAGCGCATCGCGGTCCTCGGGAGGAAGGGCAGCCATGGCCTGCTCGACCGCAACGTTCATCGTTGCCTCGTTGGCGGGATCCGCCAGGCCGGTCGGCACGACGTCGAGCGGATCGACCGGCACGGGACGGCGCTTGCCTGCCCTGAACGCGTCGAGGCAGACGTTCCTGGTGACTCGGTAGAGCCACGTCGAGAACTGGCTTCTGCCGTCGAACTCGGGCAGCGATCGGAACACCTTGACGAACACCTCCTGCACCGCGTCCTCGGCAGACGGGCCGTCCCCGAAGAAGCGGTACGCATGCGCGTACACGGTCGGCGTGTAGGAGCGAACGAGCGCCTCGAACGCGTCGAGGTCCCCGTCGCGTGCTGCGGCCACGAGAGCCACATCGTCACGCCGAGCCTGATCCATACCGCCCCTTCAGACGAACGCGGAGGCATAAGGGTTCACGACGAGCAGAATAGCCCACATGCGATGCTAGAATCGCCCGCATGGCTTGGTTCGACTTTGACCTCATCGCACAAGATCCCCTCACTTCCGCGCGCGCGGGCGTCTTCCGCACGCCGCACGGCGACATCGAAACCCCGATGTTCATGCCTGTCGGCACGCGGGCGACGGTCAAAGGCGTCACAACCGACCAGCTCCGCGACATCGGCGCACAGGTCATCCTCTCCAACGCGTACCACCTGTTCCTCAGGCCGGGCACGTCGGTCGTCACGGACGCGGGCGGACTTCACCGCTTCATGGACTGGGACCGCCCCATCCTCACCGATTCGGGCGGGTTCCAGGTGTTCTCGCTTGGCGAGACGTTCAAGATAGCCGACGAGAGCGTGCAGTTCCGCTCCATCGTCGACGGGGCGTGGCACGAGTGGACGCCCGAGGACAACGTGCGTGTACAGGAGGACCTCGGTGCGGACATCATCATGCAGCTCGACCAGTGCCCGCCATACCCCGCCGAGGCGTCCTTCGTCGCCGAGGCGGTGCGCCGTTCGGCCGACTGGGCGGCACGCGCGAAGGCGGCGCACACGCGCAGCGACCAAGCGTTGTTCGGCATCGTTCAGGGCGGCGTGTTCGAGCACCTGCGCCTCGAGAGCGTCGAGCGGCTCGCCGAGGTCGGCTTCCCCGGCTACGGCATCGGGGGCTACTCGGTAGGGGAGCCGCACGACCTCATGCTCGAATCGCTGGCCCCCGTCACGGCTGCGATGCCCGCCGACCGTCCTCGCTATCTGATGGGCGTTGGCAACCCGACGACGATCGTCCAGGCGGTCGGTCTCGGTGTCGATCTGTTCGACTGCGTCCTGCCCACGCGGACCGCCCGCATGGGGACGGCGTTCTCCTCTGAGGGCCGGCTCAACGTGCGCAACGCGCGCTTCGCCGAGGACACCGGACCGCTGGATCCCCAATGCACCTGCCCAACGTGCACTCGGTACCCTCGCTCCTACCTGCGACATCTCGTATCAACGAAGGAGATGCTCGGCTCGACGCTGCTCTCGATCCACAACCTCCACTACCTCATCGACCTCACCGGCAAGGCCCGTCAGGCGGTCATCGAGGGGCGCTACGCGGCATTCGTCTCGGGGTGGATGGCTTCGCCGGCGGCCGTGGACTACTAGCGCACTGCCAAGCGCGTCGCGGATTCACACCTCGAACTGCAAAATCGCACTACAACACAAGCGCCAGCGCGGGTATCATGGTGCGTTGGCTGTTCGACGACCGTCCGTCTCTTGAGTGGAGCTAGTTGCGTGGGCACCTATCAGCTCGTCATGATCGCCCTGATCTTCGGGGCCATGTGGTTTCTGGTCATCCGCCCGCAGCAGCAGCGGACGAAGCAGCATCAGCAGACCGTTGCCTCCCTCGTGCCCGGTGAGACCATCGTGACCATCGGTGGCCTCGTGGCTGAGATCGTCGAAGTCAGGGGCGACAGGCTCCTTCTGAAGGTCGCCGACGGTACCGAGATGGAGTACATGAAGGAGGCCGTCGGGCGGATCCTCCCGCGCGACGAGTCCGCCGCCTTCGAGGACGTGGCCGCCGAGGATGCCGAGGCCGACGTGCCCGACGAGTCCGTCGATCCGAGTGCCTCGGTCGACGAGGGCGAGGACGCGGAGTAGCGCATGCAGGACCGCGACCCCGTAGCGCCGTCCCCCGCAGATGCGGGGGTGGTCACGCTCGAATCCGTTCAGCACGACGAGGAGCTCCTCGCGTACATGCACGTGGGTGACGCGTACCTCGCGAGAATCGGCTACACCGAGCACAGCGAGCGCCACGCGAATCTCACCGCGCACATCGCGCGAAACATCCTTAAGCGTCTTGGGTACCCCGACCGCGAGGCCGAACTCGCGGGTATCGCAGGCTTCATGCACGACATCGGTAACGTCGTCAGCCGAGAGGACCACGGCCTTTCGACCGCGATGATCGCCAAGGACGTGCTGCTCCGGTTGGGGATGCCCTACGAGGAGATCGCCATCGTGCTCAACGCCGTGGGCAACCACGAGGAGGAGAGCGGCATCCCAGCGACTCCCGTCGCGGCGGCGGTCATCATTGCCGACAAGTCGGACGTGCATCACACTCGCGTACGCGCCGAGCCGCTCGACTTCGACATCCACGATCGGGTGAACTCCGCTGCGCGGCGCAGTTTCGCCCGCGTTGACCCGGAAACCCGTACCATCACGCTCGAGATAGATATCGACACGACGCAAAGTCACGTGATGGAGTACTTCGAGATCTTCCTGTCTCGCATGCAGATGGCCCGACGGGCCGCCGAAGTGCTCGACGCGAAGTTCTCGCTCGTGATCAACGGCACGAAGCTGCTCTAGCGGCTGCACATACGGCAAGGAAGGCAGGAGCATGGATCCAAGGACGCGCAACATACTGTCGCTGGTCCTCATGGCGATCCTCGTGGTCGGGTCATGGGCGCTCTTCTGGCCCCCGAATACGAAGATCACCCAAGGCCTCGACCTCCAGGGTGGCCTGTCGGTCATCCTGACGGCGCAACCGACGGCGTCGACGCCCATCACGAACGAGGCAATGGGCCGAGCGACGACGATCGTGCAGAACCGAGTCGACAAACTCGGGGCCTCTGAGGCGTCGGTGCAGCGCCAGGGTAGCGACTCGATCCTGATCCAGCTCCCCGGCGTCAAGAACGCACAGGAGGCGCTGAAGGTTCTGGGGTCGACCGGTCAGCTCGAGTTCGTCGATGTCGCCGCGATCAACGACAGCGCGACCGTGGCTGCGATCCAGAATATGCGGACCGACACCGCGGCCAAGGACCGTCCCCAGCTCAAGGAGGGGACCTACCAGCCGATCGGCGCGCCTGACGCGGCCCTCACCGGCGGCGTGATCAAGAGCGCTGAGGTCGGAACGGACGATACCAACGGACAGATCGTCGTCAATGTGACCTTCGATACGAATGGCACCAAGACGTGGGCGGACTACACCGCCGCCAACATCGGCAAGCAGGTCGCCATCGTCCTCGACGGCGTCGTGCAGTCCGCACCGGTCGTGCAGAGCGTGATCCCCGACGGCCGCACGCAGATCAGCGGCAGCTTCAACGCCGACACCGCGAAGTACCTTTCCACGGTCCTGCAGACCGGCGCTCTGCCGGTCTCGCTCAAGCCGAGCGACACCCGCGTCGTCGGTCCCACGCTCGGCCAGGACTCCCTCCGCGCCGCGCTCCTCGCAGCCCTCGCGGGACTCGCGATCGTGAGCATCTACCTTCTCATCTTCTATCGCGCACTGGGCGCCCTTGCCGTGACCGCGCTGGCGGGCTTCGCCTCGTTGTACCTCGGCGCGCTCGCGTTGCTGTCGAGCCTTGGTGTGTTCGCGATGTCGCTGCCAGGCCTTGCCGGTGTGGTGCTCACCATCGGTATCGCGTCCGACACGTCGATCCTCATCATCGAGCGCTTCCGCGAGGAAGTGCGCATGGGCAAGACCTACCGCAGCGCTGCCACGTCGGGCAGCCGCCACGCGATCGGTACCAGCATCGACGCCGACCTGGTGACCTTCGTCTCGGCGCTCGTGCTCTACGTCGTCGCGATCGGCCCGGTGCGCGGCTTCGCGTTCACCCTGATCCTGGGTATCGTGCTCGACCTGACCACCGCGCTGCTGTTCACTCGCCCGTCGCTGATCTTGCTGGCCGAGTCGATCATCGGCAAGGCGCCCGCGTTGTGGGGCGTCGCGAAGGAAACCACCCAGGTGACCGCCAAGCCAGGCAAGCCCAGCCAGAAGGGGGGTGTCGCCAATGCTTAGCAAGCGCATCGACTTCATGGGCCTTCGCAAGGTGTTCTTCGGCATCTCGATCGCGCTCGTGCTCATCAGCATCGGCGCAATCGCCATCCGCGGCTTGAGCTTCGGCATCGAGTTCCAAGGCGGCACCGTCATCGACATCTCGAAGTCCCAGGGTGTGCCGATCGAGAAGGTCCGGGACGCGTTCGACCAGCGCGGTGTCACCGACGCCGGCATCCAGACCAGTGAGGGCGGCGCCTACATCATCCGCATCACCGAGACCGACCCGCAGAAGGCGACTCAGCTCGCCTCTGACGTCGCGGACGAACTCGGGGTCAAGGCGGCGGACTTCCAAGTCACGACCATCGGCCCGAACTGGGGCAAGAACATCACCAACCGGGCGCTGCTCGCGCTGTCGCTGTCGATGATCGCGATCCTGGTCTACATCTCGCTCCGCTTCGCTGAGTGGAAGATGGCCATCGCGGCGATCGTCGCACTCGCCCACGACATCATCATCACGCTGGGCATCTACGCGCTGACCGGCCGTGAGCTCACCCCCAACACGCTGGCGGCACTGCTCGCGATCATGGGTTACTCCCTCTACGACACGATCGTCGTTTTCCATCGGATTCGGGAGAACTCGCAGTACCTGGTGAAGCAGACATTCTTCGAGATGGCGACGGACTCGATCAACCAGGTGCTCACCCGGTCGATCAACACCTCGCTCATGGCGCTGATCCCGATGGTGTCGATGTACTTCCTCGGCGGCGAGACGCTGAAGGACTTCGCCTTCGCGCTCGTCATCGGCCTCATCTCCGGTGCGTACTCCTCGGTAGCCGTTGCGGCGCCGATCTACGCCACCTGGAAGTCGTCCGAGCCCAAGTACAAGGCGCTCTCGAAGAAGTACGCGGCACAGGGCTCCTAGGGCCCTCCGCATTCCTGCGCTCCAAAGGGGTCGGTCCCGTCCGGATCGGCCCCTTCGCATGCCCCCACGTGTCGCACGTCTCGGCTAGGATGGAGCCATGACCTCTGAGCCCTGTCCTCGCAACCCCTGGCTGCTCGCGCCCGTCGACGCCGAGACGGTCGCATGCCTCGCCGCCGAGACGGGCCTGTCGGCAACCACGGCGCGCGTTCTCGCAGCTCGTGGCGTTACGCAGGGGGTCGACGTGAAGGCGTTCCTGTCGCCTTCACTTGAGCGCGACTGGCACGAGCCCTCGCTCATCCCGGGGCTTGACGCCGCAGCCGACGCGGTGGCTGAGGCGGTTCGGGCCGGGAAACGCATCGCGGTGTTCGGCGACTTCGACCTGGACGGGATCTCCGCGGCGGCCGTTGCCGCAAGGGGGCTTCTGGCGCTGGGCGCGGATGCGTTTCCGTTCGTGCCCCACCGATTCAACGAGGGCTACGGCTTGTCAGTAGCGGCGATCGACCGCCTGCTCCAGCAGGCTCCCGACTTCGTTGTGACCGTGGACTGCGGCATCTCCTCCGCCGAGGAGGTCGCGTTGTTGCTCGATCGTGGTGTGGGCGTCGCGGTCACCGACCACCACGAACCGGGTGCGCTCGTACCCGATCAGATTCCCGTCGCGGACCCCAAGCTGGACGCGTCATGCCCCAGCATGAACCTTGCCGGTGCGGGGGTCGCACTCAAGCTGGTACAAGCGGTGGGGGAGCGGTTGGGTCACCCCAACGCGTGGCGGTCGCTCACCGACCTCGCCACGCTCGGGACGATCGCCGACATCGTGCCGCTCCTGAGCGAGAACCGCGCTCTCGTCGCCGACGGCCTCGCTCGGATGCGTAGCGAGCCTCGGCCATGTATCGCCGCGCTGTGCGCAGTGGCGGGCACCAGCACCGATCTGATCGCGTCGGACTCGATCGCCTACGGGCTCGCGCCTCGGCTCAACGCCGCCGGACGCATGGCCGACCCCGCGATAGCACTTGCCCTGCTGATGACCGACGACCCCACCAAGGCCGAGGAGCTTGCGCTCGCGCTCGACGGGCACAACCGCCTTCGCCAGGCTGTGGAAGCGGACCTGATGACCGAGGCCACCTTGCAGGCCGAGGAGTCGTATCGCGAGGGGGATCGCGTGCTCGTCCTCGCCGGCGAGGGGTGGCACGACGGGGTGAAGGGCATCGTCGCGTCGAAGATGGTCGGCGCGTACCGCGTGCCGGCGTTCCTGTTCTCGATCGAGGACGGCATCGCCAAGGGCTCGGGGCGCTCCGTGGGATCGGTCGATCTGTTCCGGGCCCTCGAGTCGGTCGCCGACCTCCTGGACCGGTTCGGCGGCCATGCTGCGGCCGTTGGCCTCGCGCTGCCGGCCGAGCGGCTCGATGAGTTCCGCTCCCGCCTTTCGGACTCCCTCGCCGAGCTCCCTGCCGAGCAGTTCGAGGCGCCGATGACGGTGGACGCCGAAGTCGGTCTCGGCGACCTGGGCATCGAGCTCGCCGCGGAGCTGTCGCTGCTCGAACCGTTCGGCCACCGCAACCCGAAGCCCCTGCTCGCGTCCACGGGCGTCTTCATGAACGGCCGCCAGAAGGTGGGCAAGACCTCCTCTCACCTGCGGTTCGAAGCGTTCGACGGCACCGCGATGCTGCCCGCGATCGCGTTTCGGTGCTCCGAAATCGACGAACTCGTCTCGTGCGAGGGCGCTGTCGACCTCGCGTTCGAGTTCGACGTGAGCGAATGGCGCGGCAGGCCCCGACCCCAGCTCCTCGTCCGCCGCATCGTGCCTCGGGTCAGCGAGCGTTCCGCCGCCGAGGACCTCGTCGCGGACCTGTTCGCCCGGGCCGACGAGATCATCGCCCGCGAGGAATACGCTGGCATTGCAGACGCGACCGCGTTCCACACCAAGCTCGTCGGGGTGACCTTCGAGGGGCGCCAGGACGTGCTGGCCAGGCTCATCCCGACGACACCGTTGCGGCTCGAGCGGCAGCCGCACAACGAGTACGACCCGAACGCGTGCGCGCTGTTCGACCCGCACGGCGACCAGGTCGGCTTCTTCAATCGCCGCCTCGCCGCGGCGCTCTCGCCGGCCATCGACGCGGGGGTCGACTACGACGTCGAGGTCACCGACGTCACCGGCGGGGACTCGGACCGGTCGCTGGGCGTGAACGTGCTCGTGTCGCGCCGAGACGCGGTCGAGGATCGCGAGGAGGAGCTGGCGCTGCGCCTCGAGCGGCGCGCCGAGCTCGCGGCCATGCCACCCGAGGACCTCGAAGCGGAGCTCGTGCGGCGGTTTATTGGGGACCGTTCCTTGCATGCGGCGCAGGCCGAGTCGCTCACGCACCTCGCGGCCGGCCACAACACGCTTACCGTGATGGCGACCGGCAGAGGCAAGTCGCTGATCTTCCACCTCCACGCGGCGCGTCAGGCGCTCCGTCACGGGGCTGCGAGCGTCTTCGTGTACCCGCTTCGCGCGCTCGTCGCCGATCAGTCCTTCCACCTCGACGAGGCCTTCGCCGAGGTCGGCGTTGTGGTCCGGACGCTCACGGGCGAGTCACCCGAGGGCGAGCGTGCCGATGTCTTCGAGGGCCTCGCCAACGGCCTCGTTGACGTCGTGCTCACGACTCCCGAGTTCCTCCACCACCACGCCGAGCGCTTCGCCACCGCAGGGCGCATCGGGTTCGTCGTCGTGGATGAGGCGCACCACGTCGCGCAGGCACGTGCGGGGCATCGGCCCTCATACGCGAAGCTGGGCGAGGCCGTCGCCGCACTCGGCGGGCCCACGGTCCTAGCAGTGACCGCGACCGCGGGCGATGAAGCCGCCGACGCGATATGTGCCTCGCTCGCTATCGACCGCATCGTCGCCGATCCGACCGTCCGCGAGAACCTCCACGTCGAGGACCGCCGCGACATCTCAGACCGCGACGGCTACCTCGCGGCACTGGCGGCCAAGGGCGACAAGACCATCGTGTACGTCAACTCGCGCGAGCAGTCGGTGCGCCTCGCACGCATGCTCCGAAAGCGTGTACCCGATATCGCGTTCAAGACCGCCTTCTACAACGGAGGCCTCGCTCGAGGCCCGCGGCACGCGGTCGAGAAGGCGTTCCGTGGGAGCGACCTGCTCGTCGTTGTCGCGACCAGCGCGTTCGGCGAAGGCGTGAACATCCCCGACGTACGCAACGTCGTGCTGTACCACCTCCCGTTCGGTGATGTCGAGTTCAACCAGATGTGCGGCCGGTCGGGTCGAGACGGCGCGGACGCGTTCGTTCACCTCGCTTTTGGCAGCAGGGATGCGCGCATCAACGAGGCCATTCTCAGCTCGCTTGCGCCGTCTCGAGACGACATGGCCGTGCTCTACTTGGTGATGAAGGAGTGCCAGGCCGAGCAGGGACCGATGTTCGAGGTCACCAATGCCGAGCTCGCGCAGGCGGCCGCCAAGAAGCGCAAGGGCTTCGGGCTCGACGAGCGCGGTGTCTCCTCGGCGATCGGCATCTTCCGCGAGCTCGGGCTCGTGGAGAGCGAAGGACACGGTCCGTACCGGAGGCTGTCGGTCGTTCCCGTCGAGCACAAGGCGGACCTCGAGTCGAGCGTGCGCTACGCGGAAGGCCTCGAGGAGATCGGAGCGTTCGGGGAGTTCCGGGCGTGGGTCCTGTCGGCCGAGGCCGGCGATTTGCTCGCACGGTTCAACCGTCCTATCCTGCCCACACGCCGCTGACGGGCGCGTTTCGTCGGTCGAAGGTGGCAGGGGAACGAGTGGCACCAGCACCACAGCGACGATGAGGGCGCGAACACAGCGATGCCGGCGACCATCGAACAGATCGAAGCGCAGGTCCGGGAGTACAACCCCGGGGCCGACCTCTCGTCGCTCGAAGCCGCATTCCGCTTCGCCGAGGAGGCCCACGCCGGGCAGAAGCGCAAGACGGGCGAGGCCTTCGTCAGCCACCCCCTCGAGGTGGCGCTGATTCTCGCGGAGCTCCACATGGACACCGCGACTCTCGAAGCCGCCCTGCTCCACGACACGGTGGAGGACTCCGAGGCGACCATCGACGAGGTCCGCGAAACCTTCGGCGACGAAGTGGCCGAGCTCGTGGACGGTGTCACCAAGCTCGGCAAGATCGAGATCGAGTCGGTCTCGGAGCGCCAGAGCAACAACCTGCGCAAGATGCTCATCGCGATGGCCAAGGACATCCGAGTCATCCTCATCAAGCTAGCCGACCGCCTCCACAACATGCGGACGCTCTCCGCACTGCCCGAAGAGCGCCGCATCGACAAGGCCC
>CAYHCN010000020.1:0-13234 GCA_964354945.1 uncultured Eubacteriales bacterium | reverse complement strand
GTCCGACCCGGATCGAGAATGGCGAGCGGGGGTCCGAGCTGAACGCCTCGGCGGGTAGCTCGGCCCCTGACCCGGCGATCCAGGAGGCCCACCGATGTCGACCGACACTGCTTCTGCGCGTTCGTTCGCGGTCGTTACCGACAGCACCGCGGACATCCCCCCGGCCATGGCGGCCGAGCGAGGCATCGCAGTCGTCCCGCTGACGGTCAGCTTCGGCTCAGAGAGCTTCCCCGACGGACAACTCACCCAGCAGCAGTTCTTCGATCGCATGAACGCCGCAGCGACGCTCCCCACGACCTCCCAGCCGGCCGTCGGTGCGTTCGTCGAGGCCTACGAACGCGCCCTCGCCACCGCCGAAGACGTCGTCTCGGTCCACATCTCCGAGAAGCTCTCCGGCACGATCGAGTCCGCACGGACCGCCGCCGAGCAGTTCGCCGGCAAGGTTCACGTCTTCGACTCGCGAAACCTGTCGTGGGGCCTCGCGTTCCAGGTGATGGACGCTGCCTCGGCAGCCGCCGAAGGACTCAACCCCGCTGCCGCGATCGAGCGGCTGGAGCGCGTCCGCGACCGGGTCAAGCTGATCGTCGGGCTCGACTCGCTCGACAACCTCGCCAAGGGCGGCCGCATCGGCCGCGTGTCGGCGTTCCTCGGCTCGTTCTTGAACCTCAAGGTCACTCTGACCGTGGACGTCGACGGGGCGTTTCAGCCGGTCGCTCGGACGCGTGGCGAGAAGGCCGCACTGCAGCACACTCTCGACTGGGTCGCCGGGCACATGGGCGACGCGAAGCGCGGTGCCTTCGCGGTCGGGCACGCGCTCTCCGAGGCTCGTGCACACCAGCTTGCCGACGCGATCCGACAGCGCTACGACGTGAGCGAGCTCGTGGTCTACGAGACCGGGTCGGTCATCGCCACGCACACGGGAACCGGGTGGGGCGTCGCGTTCGTGCCCGAGGGCTAGCGCGAAGCGATCTCTTCGGCGCCGCGGTCGACGAAGGTCCTGGCGAACTCGATCAGGTGCCAGACGTCGGCGAAGTTCGAGGCGATGCCGAGGGACGCCCGCATGGTGTTCGGCATCTTGCCGCTCGCGTCGCGGATAAGGTCGGTGCACTCCTCGAAAGTGACCGCCTTGGGCTTGTCGACGAAGCACTCCGCCATGTCGTCGCGGGTGATGTTGTGTGCGACCTCGCCGTCGCCCGGGTTGCAGAAGCATCCCGTGCGCACCGAGATCATCTTCTCGGCAGCGAGCCGCTCCATCATGTGGACGTCGTACACCGTGGGCGACGGGTCGAGCAGGTAGAACGCGATGGTTGCGCCGCGCTGCCGGCTGTCGAGCGGCCCGAAGATCCGCACCATCGGTGCATCGTTCGAGTGCCGCAGCGCACCCATCGCTTCCAGCAACCATCCGGCAAGCGCGGTGACGCGCTCGTGCACCGAGTCGATCCCCACCGCGGAGAGATGCTGCAGTCCGATCGTGACCGCCGGCAAGCCGAGGTAGTCGACCGTTCCGTCCTCGAACCCGATGTGTCCCGGCGCGAGGTGATACCAGCCGTCGCCCTGCACCGAGGCGAGCGTGATGGTACCCCCCGCGAACCACGGCCGGTGCAGCTCCTCGAGCGCATCACACCGTGCGATGAGGGCGCCGGTCCCCGTGGGGTAGCCGAACATCTTGTAGAACGACAGCGGCACGAAGTCCGGCTTCACTGCCGAGAGGTCGAGGCGGTTGGTCGGCGCGAACGCCGCCGAGTCGAGGATGACCCGCCACCCGTTGTGCTGGGCGTCTGACACCCACGACAAAGGATGCTGCACCCCGCTGAAGTTCGACTGAGCGGGATACGCGAACAGGTTGTGTCCTGGCCCGCTCCCGCCGGCGCTCGCTGCGTCTCGCTGCAGCTCGGCGCAGACCATCTCGGCGTCCATGCGAAGCTCGCCGTCGCTGACAGGCAGGTACGTCACCGAGGCGCCTCGCGCCCTGGCGAACTCGCGGATCCCGTTCACCGAGTTGTGGTTGTCGTAGGTGAGCAGGTACCTGTCGCCGGGGCCGAACGGAAACGATTCGCCGACGAGCTTCAAGGCGCCGCTCGCGTTGGCGGTGAACACCACGTCGTACTCCGTCGGATCGGCGTTGAAGTAGTCGAGGACCGCCGTGCGTGCTTCTTCCACAAGCGCCGTGCTCGCGAGGGAGGTCGGGTTGTGGGAGTGAGGATTGCCCAGAACGCGCTCGGCCAGCAGCGCCCGGTGCTTCGCGATCTGGGACTCGGCGTACAGACCGCCGCCGGTGTAGTCGAGGTACACGTGGCCGAGCCGGTCGAGTCGGCCGTACTCCTCGCGCCGCAGGCAATCGACCGGCGGGGGGTCACCGTATCCGGGGAATCGGATCAGGAAGTCAGCGTAGGCATCCTCATAGCTGACACGGTCCGCCATCGCTAGTGGCCTCGGCAGACATGATCGCCGCCGAACGCCTGCAGCCTTCCCGCGAGGTAGGCCTCTACGGCGGCACGCGGGGTGGGGGAGTCACCGTCGAACAGCGCGACCATGCCGTTGGCTTCCATCGCCCGTAGCGGTCCGCCACCCATGCCAACGACGATTGCCGCCGAGGCACCCTGCTGCGCGAGCATGGCCACGGTCATCCCGCAGCCGCCGTGCTCATGGGGCGGGTTGGCAACCGCTGCTGTGCCTACGACGGTGCCGTCCTCGACGTCAACGAGCGTGAACGAGTCGGCGTGGCCGAAGTGCGCGGAGCGGGGAGCGTCGATGCCGCCGGCGCCGTTTGTGGGGATCGCGATCCTGGTGCGGTCACTCATCTGATGGAGGTCCTTTCTTCGCGGTGAGCATGGAGTGCCACGGAAGTCCGTCGTGCACGCGCACGTCGACGAAACCCGCGTCGCGGAGGAATGCCTCGAGCATCTCGGCCGCGGCCCGCACCGCGAGAGGCGGCCCGTGAGGCGTCTCGATCGGAGCCCAGTCGACGAGGAGCACCTGGCCACCTTCGGCCACGAGCCTGAACGCCTCGGCGTACGTCGCCGCGGGCTCGGCGAGTTCGTGATGGAGGTTGATCATCGTGACTAGGTCGGCGATGCCGTCTTCGAGCGGGACGGAGGTCTCCTCGGCGAGGACGGGTACGATACGCCCGTCTGCGACCTCGTTGCGGTTGGTCCGCATCCACTCGAGCATGGCCGGCTCGGTGTCGACGGCGTAGACCGTGGCGCCGGGTGCCATCGCTGCGAAGCGCGCGGCGAACAGTCCGGGCCCCGATCCGATCTCGACGATGGTGCGGGGCGGGGGATTGCCGAGCGCCCCCCACATCGCTTCCGGGATGAGCGTCTCGAAGCGGCCTTCGTCGTTCAGCCGTTCGAGCTTGCGCACGTCGAACTTCTGGTAGGCCATCGGACTCCTTGGGATGCCGCAGTCGTGCTCTCGTCAGCAAGAAGGACAAGTATACCCCAAGGGGTATGACGGCGGTCCGAAGATCGGGACGGCACCGCAACGTGAAAGAGCGGCAGCCTTCTCGGCATACCGCTCGTTCACGTTGTCTGTTGCTGCGACTAGGCTGCGTCTTGTGCAGTGTCTACGTTGTGTTGCTGCGATTGGGCTGCGACGTTGGCTGCATTGCGTTCTGCGTGCTGGTGGTGGCATCGGGCTGGGTACGCACCGGCTGAACACCTCGGCAGAGGGGTCTTGTGACGCCCGTCACACAACCGGTCGCCTCGGATTCCGGGGGGTGTCGAGCGCCCTAAGATTCATAGGAGCGATCGCTCCCATGAATCTTAGGGCTCCGAGGGGGAGGGGTCGCGCCGGGCCCCGCTGGTACGCTGGAAGACGCTCGGGCCTAGAAGAACCCCTGAGTCTGCTGCTGGAGCAGTCCTGAGTTGATGACCTGCTTGTAGATCTCAAGCGGCACAGTGGAATGCCAGTTCCCCGTTGCCACGGCGACCCCGTAGATCGCCAGCCACACTCCCACCACGAGCACCGGCCACATCCACGGCGCGATCCGCACGCGCGAGAACGCTTTGGCCTCGAGGCACCCGTCCACCGGGCACGCCTTCACGCAGTCCATGCACCCGTCGCACTCGGCGGCCCACAGGCGCGACGCCTTCTCGGGCTCGACGAACGCGTGGCACACCTCGCTGCACTTGCTGCAGTGAATGCAGGTCTCGGTGTTGCGCTCGATGGTGCACGGCGAGGCAAGACCCACCGCCGAGTAGAGGCCGCCCAGGGGGCACAGGTACCGGCACCACAACGGGCCGATGATCGCCGAGACCACGCCGACGAGAAGGATCACCAGGATGTAGGTGGGCTGGATCATGATGCCAAGGATCTTCAGGTCGGCGATCCACATGTACGGCAGCTGCCTGAATCCGACCGCCTCGGCGACGGGCACCACGAACAACAGGATGCCCACGAACATCGCGGCAAGCAGGTAGCGAACGCCGCGAAGGGGGATGTCCAGCCACTTCGGCAGCCGAAGGTTGCGCCCACCGAGGAGCTTTCGGCCGCCTGCCGCGAACGCTTCCCACACCGTGCCCACCGGGCAGATCCACCCGCAGAAGGCGCGCTTGAACAGCAGCGAGATCGTCAGCGCTCCCAGGATGATAACGAGCCCCGCGGGGAGCAGGGTGTCCCAGCCGCCGCCCCGGACCCATCCGAAGAAGCTCGTGAAGTGCCCGATGGGGAGGATGCCCGCCGGCGCTTCCGGCCGAGCGACGTAGGGTCCCTCGCCCCGCGCCCACGCCGCGAAGCGGAACAGCTGGATGCACGACCACACGAAGAGCGCCAGGAACGCGCCCTTCACGAACCATCGGCTGGTGACCACGTCGCGAACGCGCGTGAGCCGGCTACGGGCCTGTTCGGGCATCCTTGTCGATCCTTTGCTTCGGCGTGTCGTTGGGTAGCCGAGGATGCCGGTCCTCGAAGTGTTCGCCTCGGGCATGCTAACGGAAGTCCGGCCGCAAGGCACGACTCGCGTAAGGCAAGCGACACCGGGGGACCTGACAGCACGTCAAGTGCCAGCCACACACGCGCGTCCCGCGCCGTCTCGGGTAGGATGGGACGTCGGTTGATGCAGGTGCGCGCGCCGCCTATGCACGGGCGGCTCGAGCTGAAGCACGTCGGGAGCGGCCCATGCCTGCGTTCGGTGTCCATTCAGAGGTCGGCAAGCTTCGGACGGTTCTGGTCCACCGTCCTGACCTAAGTCTCGAACGGCTCACGCCGGCCACCCGCGCCGACTTCCTCTTCGACGACGTCGTGTGGCTCGAGCGTGCCCAAGCCGAGCACGACGCCTTCTGCGACGTCCTCCGCGGCCGTGGCGTCGAGGTGCTCTACCTGTCCGAGCTCCTCACCGAGGTTCTGGCGTACTCGGACGACGCGTGTCACCATCTCGTCGAGCGCGCCGTGTCGTCTTACACCGTCGGCCTGTCGATGGTCGGCGAGCTTCAGGCCTTCCTGTTCGGGCTCCCGCCCGCGCGCCTCGCCGAGGTCCTCATCGGCGGGCTGCTCATCTCCGAGCTCGACGGGCTCGATCTGGGCGAGCTCAACCGTCACTCGCTCGGTGCCGTGCTCGCCGAGGCGAACTCGTTCGTCCTGCCCCCGCTCCCCAACACGATGTTCACGCGTGACTCCAGCGCGTGGCTGTACGGCGGCGTCGTGCTGCCCCCGCTGTTCTGGCACGCGCGCCGCCTCGAGGTCTCCAACATCTCCGAGGTCTACCGGCACCACCCGCGCTTTGTCGAAGCCGACTTCGAGTTCTGGTATCCGCCGGCGGGCGACGCCGAGCGGTTCGCGGTCGAGGACTTCGGCCAGAGTGCGTCGCTGGAGGGTGGCGACGTGATGCCCATCGGCAACAAGACCGTGCTCGTGGGCATGGGCGAGCGTTCGACGGGGCGCATGGTCGAGCACATCGCGAAAGCGCTGTTCTCGGCGGGTGCCGCGGAGCGGATCATCGCCTGCCGCATGGAGCAGGGCCGCAGCTACATGCACCTCGACACCGTCTTCAGCTTCGTCGACCGCGACGCGGTGACGCTCTACCCGCCGGTCGTCGAAGGCATGCACGTCTACAGCGTGCGACCGGGAAACGCCGACGAGAGTTTCGACGTGCGCGAAGAGAAGGGGTTGCTCGAGGCGACCGCAGACGCGCTGCGGGTGAAGGAGCTGCGCGTCATCGAAACCGGCGGCGACTCGTTCCACGCCGCGCGCGAGCAGTGGGATGACGCCAACAACGTGGTCGCGCTCGAGCCGGGGGTCGTGCTCGGCTACGCCCGCAACACGCGCACGAACGCGAAGCTGCGCGATGCCGGCGTCGAGGTCATCGAGATCGATGGCTCCGAACTCGGCAAGGGCCGCGGCGGGTGCCACTGCATGACGTGCCCCATCGTGCGCGACGGTCTGGAGTAGCGACTCGCGCCGGCAGGGCCCGGTCGGCGCCGAGGGCGCCTACTCGCGCTCCCACTTCATCGACCGCCTGACCGCCTCGGCCCACCGCACCTTGAGGTCGGCCATGCGGGCAGCTTCCTGCGGATCGGGTTCGTAGGTCTTCGCGATCCCCCGCAGTATGGGCAGGTCCTCCGGCGAGCTCCAGATGCCGACGGCGAGTCCGGCGAGATACGCCGCTCCGAGGGCTGTCGATTCGGCCATCTCAGCGACCTGGACGGGGATGTCGAGCACGTCGGCGAGCGTCTGCATGACGAGGCGGTTGACGGTCACTCCGCCGTCGACCCGCAGGCTCGGCAGGCCGCAGCACGAGTCCTGGGCCATTGCCTCGATCAAGTCGCTGACCTGCAGCGGGATCGACTCCATCGCCGCGCGCGCGACGTGTGCGTCGGTCGCCCCTCGGGTCAACCCGAAGATGGCGCCGCGAGCGAGCGGGTCCCACTCCGGCGCGCCGAGGCCGGTGAGAGCGGGCACGAGGATGACGCCGTTGCTGTCGGGCACGCTTTCGGCGAGCGCCTGAGCGGCGGCGGGCGATTCAGCGAGCTTCAAACCCTCGACGATCCACTGCACGACGGCGCCGCCCATGAAGATCGAGCCTTCCAAGGCGTACTCGAGGGAGGCGTCGACCTGTGCGGCCAGCGTCACCGCGAGACTCTCGGAGCGGGGGCGCTTGCGACCCGTGTGGGTGAGCGCGAAGATGCCGGTCCCGAAGGTGGCTTTCGCGTCGCCCGCCGAGAACCCGCCGTTGCCCACCAGCGCGGCTTGCTGGTCGCCGCACGCCGAGGTGATAGGGATCTCCGCGCCCAGCAGCTCAGCGCGGGCAACACCCATGCTGCCAGACGACCGCACCACCTTGGGCAGCATTGTCATCGGCACGCCGAACAGGTCGCACAGCTCGCTGTCCCACATGCCGCGCTCGATATCGAGCAGCAGATAGCGAGACGCGTTCGTCGCGTCGGTCAGGTGCACGTCGCCACCGGTGAGCTTCCAGATGAACCAGCTGTCGACCGTCCCGCACGCCAGCTGCCCCAGCTCGGCGAGGGCCCGCGCACCTTGGACGTTGTCGAGGATCCAGGCGATCTTGGTCGCCGAGAAATACGGGTCTACGGGCAACCCGGTGCGCTCGCGCACCATGGTGCCGACGCCGGTGCGGGAAAGCGCGTCGGTCACGTCGGAGGTGCGGCGATCCTGCCACACGATGGCGTTCGCGATCGGCACGCCGGTCTTGCGGTCCCATACCACGACGGTCTCGCGCTGGTTCCCGATGCCGATGGCGGCGATATCTGTCGCGGTGAGTCCAGCATCCGCGATGGCCTTCTTGGCGACGGCAAGCTGGTTCTGCCACATGACCTCGGGGTCGTGCTCCACCCATCCCGCCCGAGGGAAGATCTGCGGTAGAGGGACCTGGGCTTGCGAGAGCTTCTGGCCAGTCTCGTCGAAGACGATGGCGCGCGAGCTTGTCGTGCCCTGGTCCAGGGCGAGGACGAACGGCATGCGAAACCCCCTCGGTCGCGGCGAACGACCCGATTGTACCTGCTGGTGAGGGCTGTGCGACGCGCGGAGGGGCGCGATTCGGAGTGACGCTAGTCGAGCGCGCCCGGTAGGACCAGCTGCGGGTGGACCTGCTGCGCAAGCCAGGCGTGGGCGAGGGCGCCGAGGCGGTCGAGCTCGGGCTGCGACGCCTGCTGGACGGTGTCCGGCAGCTGGTCGAACAGCGCGTGGGCGATCCGGTACACCTGGTCCGGTGTGAGCTGCTCGAAGGTTCTCTCGGTCACCTCGGTGGCCAGCCATCTCAGCGGGATGACCTTGACGGGGCCTTCCTGGAGCTTCTCGACGTAGGCCCTGTCGTGCGCATACACCAAGATCGGCTTCACGAACACGTCTGCGAAGGAACCGCACGACCACAGGCCGAGAGCATCCCTGAACTCGTTGGCCCGGCGCTGGACCGACTTCACGTGCGCCGCTGTCTCTCGGCTCACGCGCGCGGGATCGACCCTGCGCCCCACGAGGCACTCGGTCTCGATCGCGAAGACGCCGGAGGGACCGATGACGAGGTGGTCGATCCGCCACTTGGCAGGCAGCCCGTGCCCCGTGGTGGGCGAGAAGTCGTTGAAGACGACGTAGGTTTCGGGGAGCTGGGCCAAAGCGGCGGCGGCCCGCCGTTCGCCGTCGGCGCGCTGCTGGCGCGTTCTACCGCGCTGCCCGGTCCGCCCGAGCAGCAGGCTCATCATGTCGACCGGCGCGAGCGCGATATGCTTGCGCTGAGCGCTGCGGCCTGGCGCACCGATGGTGAATGCCACGACGCCCCCTCCGAGAGACTCCCTCACGGTTCTTAGGTCGGCTTTCCAAGGGGCTGCCTTGAGGTTCGTCGGCGGCGGCGGTGGCATGATGAGCAGTGCGAACGGGCGCCGGCAGCGAAGGTGGGAGGTGCGGTGGTCTACGAGCAGGACTACATCCTGAGGCTCATCCAGCGGGTCGGGGTGTTCCTTCGAACATCCTGAGGCTCATCCAGCGGGTCGGGGTGTTCCTTCGTGCGATCGTCTCGGCGCTGCGGGAGCACCGGCCCGACGACGCGCTCCAGCTCTCCGAGGAGGCGCTCCATCACATCACCGGGCTGTCCTCCGATGCGGCGACCACCACCAATGTGCAAAACCTCCTGCTCATCCTTTCGGCGGGCGGACGAGTCGACGTGAAGCGCGCGAACCTGCTCGCCGAGGTGTTCTTCGAGCGTGCAGAGGCCTTCGAGCAGAAGGGCGACGAGCGGGCCGCGGCCCGCGAACGCGCGAAGGCCAGGACGCTGGCAGACGCGGCTGCGAACGCGGCTCCGGACAGCGACGACGGCGACCGGGCACGGTTGCTGCTCGCACGTATCGATGGCGACACCGCTGCCGGCACCAGCGAGGTCGCGGACCCCGACGCGGCGACAGACACCGACGCGACGGGGTAGGTTCGAAGCGTAAGGCGTCGTTCGGGCGTCGAAGGGCAGGGGTAGGGTGAGCGAGCTCACTCCAGGCGGCGAGAGCACTCGCCGCTCTCGGCGCAGGCGTAGCGTGCTTGCGGCTGCGGCGATCGGCGTTCTGGCCGTCGTCGCGGTGATGGGCGTCTCGCGACTGCTCGCCCCCTCGAATGCCGAGATCCTCGAGCGGGTCGCACCGGCGACGAGTGCGTGGAACCGTCCCGGGTCGATTACCCACTACACCACCGTCGTCGAGCAGCGCAATTCCCAGACCGGAAAACCCGAGAAGCTGCGGCGGGAGCACTGGGTCTCCTACGACGGCTCCTCGCAGAAGGTGACGACCACCCGCATCGGCACCCCCCGCACGTACGCGTCCATCTACGAGCCCGACTCCCTGCGTACCGGCAACATCGCCGAGGAGACCTCGGTGACGGTCTCGACCAACCCCGGCTACAGCGTCCGGCAGGTCGACACACCCGAAGGGCTGTGGACGCTTGCCGAGACCCTCCCGACCGCACGCCACGAGGTGTGGTGGGGTCCGTGCGGCTCGTGCCACGCACCCAGGCTCGACGCAACGGTGCTGGCGAACGCGCAAGCCGGGCTTCCGCCGTACCTCTCGGCGGTGAACCGCAAGGCGCTCAAGGTCGTGGGGAGAGGCAAGGTGCGCGGCCGGCCGACCTACGTGCTCGAGGCCGAGCGGCCGTCGGTGCCTGAGGGGTACCGCGAGGTCACGCGCATCGACGTGGACCGCAAGACCTACCTCCCGCTGCGCTACCGTGTCGAGATCATCCAGGACCTCGGCAAGGAGGGCGAGGACCTCGTCGATGCGACGGATATCGAGGTCATGGCGCACGAGCTCGTGCCCGCCAGCGCGATGGCAACCGGATGGGCATCGCTCGCGCTGCCCGCGGGAGCGGCCTACGCGGCACGCCAGTCCTTCGACGCCAGCACCGCCATCACGTGGCCGCCGACGGGCACGGTTCCATCCCGAATCGTCGAGAAGCCGCCGGTCTACGATCTCGGTCAGGGCTACCCGATGGTCGGCGGACGCATGTCGGGGGTCCGCTTCCGACCGGCACCGACACCGGTGAGCGCGGAAGGCGGTCAGGTCGGGCGCCCCGACGCCGTGCTCGAGGAGCTTCATCCCACGCCCGGAGAGGCGCCGGTGGTACGCGTGCTCACGGAGTACGGCGAGGTCACACCCCCCGGCGAAGACGCGAAGTACGGGGCAGGGGAGGAATCCCTCGACGACGGGACGAGCTACTCCCCGTTGCTCTCGGTGATGACGATGCCTCGCGTCTCGGATGCCGAACTCGGGCAGTGGGCGAAGGGCGCTTCGATCGTGCCGTTCTCGGCGGCGGGCCGACCCGCGTTCGAGATTCGCGGAGCGAGCATCGAAGACAGCCTCCGACCGTTCGACTACGGGGCTGTCGTGGTGCAGATGCCCGACGCGACCGTCGTGATCACCCAGCCGCCGCACGCCGCAGACGTGCCCGCACTCGTCCGCGACGCCGCAACGCATCTCGTTAAGCGCCCGTAGCGCTTCGCGCTCGAGGCAGGAGCGGGCCGAGCGGCACCGAAATGCATAACGCTACGCCGTCCATGCGCTTGGGGGCGCATGGCGGTATGGGATTCGACGGGGGAGGGCGTGTTCGATGACCCAAGGCATCCAGGTGCAGCGGTTCAACGCCAGGCAGAAGATCATCGTGCAAGGCGCGCGCGGCGATGAGATGTACGTCGTGAGGTCGGGCAAGGTGCGTATCTTCCGCGACTCCGACGGCGACGAGACCACTTTGGGGGTGCTGGAGCCGGGTGACTACTTCGGCGAAATGGCCCTCTTCGACAGCAGCCCGCGTATGGCCAATGCCGCTGCAGTGGGCGACGTCGAGGTGCGGGTCGTGACGAAGGCGGAGTTCGAGAGCCTCGACTGCGACCCGCTCATACGTCAGATGCTCAATACGGCTGCGGTGCGCCTCCGCGACCTCGCCAAGGAGTTCGAGAAGCTCTCGCTCGCCGACGACCGGCGGCAGAAGTACGTCGCGTCGATCCCGCTTCGCCACACCTGGACCGAGATCTAGGATCGAGTCGCGCGCCGCAACGCTCGGACGCGCATCCTACATCTGCGGTCGGGAGGGCGCGCTCGGTTCTTAAGTGCGCCCTTTTCGTGCTCCGGCTTGTGGTCTCCCGGGCTTGCCTCGAGGTTCAAGGCGGCGTTTCGGCGCGTCGATACTCACGAGTACGTAACGTCTTTGCGCGGAAACGTCCCCGACGAGGGAGGCTGTCGTGGCCGAGCTGACTCCCGCGGCCGACAGGTACATCTCGGCGATGCTCGGACGAGAGGGTCGCGTGCCGCTCGAGGCGCTCGACTGGGTCCCGGAGCACGAGCGGGCGGAGCTGCTGCAGCAGTACGCGTCTGCTCACGCGGCGGACGTGCCGTTGCGCTTCGAGGACAGCGCGCTCGTCCCCGCACCGCCCGCGCCAACGCCCTCGGTCACGCCTCCCACGTCCGAACAGCCTCGGCAGGCGGTTGCCGCACCAGCATCGGCGGCGGCACCGGCGCCCGCGATTGCAGCGCGCCCCGCCGATCAGCCGGCCGATGCGTTCGACCCGGATGCCTTTGATCCCCGGCTTGTCCTTGGCGAGGGCCACGGCAAGGCGCTCCTCGACTCCAAGCCTGCAGGCAGGCCGGTGTCGCGGTGGATCTACGCGCTGCCGTTGTTCATGGGGCTCGTCGGCGGGATCCTCGGCTGGCTGATCGTGCGCGACGAGAACCCCCGCGGGGGGCGCAATGTGCTCATGGTCGGCGTGGTAGTCACCGTGGTGTCGTTCTGCATGTCGTTCGCACTTGCGGGGACGGCGATCTCGGGGCTGAAGGGGCTGAGCGCGAACCAGACGGCCTGGCCGGCCACCGGTGTCACCACGGGACGCCCGGCGCTGTACTACTTTGGCACGTCGACTTGACCGTCGTGCGTCGAGATGAAGCCTGTGGTCGACAGGCTCACCGCCACCTACAAGGGCAAGGTCGATCTCTACATCTACGCCGAGGCCGACAAGGACTACACAGCGTCCACGTTCGCGACGCAACAGGGCATCAACAGCGTCCCGACGATCGTCGTCGTGGGTCCCGACGGCCGCGAGATCGAGCGATTCGTGGGCGCCACGCCCGAGCAGACGGTCGCGCGCGCGCTCGACCAGGCGCAGCGAACTGAGCAAGCCGTGAAGGCGCTCGAGCAGCCTCAGTAGTGCGTGCCGGCACGCGGAAGACGCCCGCACCTCGGTATACTCATGAGAGCCCGTCCGTCGCCTCGGGCGCGCACTGACCGCCGTCACCCACGGGGGCCTCATGGACATTCTCACCGGACTCACACTCGCCGCGCCCGCCGGGCTCAACGCCTACATCCCGCTGCTGGTGCTCGGCCTTGCGGCACGATTCAACGTGATCGAGCTCTCGGGCCCGTACACGTTCCTCGAGCAGTGGTGGATGCTCGCGCTCATGGCGGTGCTCCTGCTCATCGAGGTCGTCGCCGACAAGGTGCCCGCGGTCGACACCGTGAACGACGCCATCCAGACGGTCGTCCGCCCGGTCGCCGGCGGACTCCTCGCAGTCAGTGCCGCAGGCGTTGTGAAGGCACCGGCAATCGTGCTATTCGTCGCGGGCGTGCTGCTTGCGGGAAGCGTGCACGCGGCCAAGGCTACGGCGCGACCGGCCATCAACGCGGTGAGCGGCGGCGCGGGGGCGCCGGTCGTGAGCGTGATCGAAGACGTCGTGTCCTTCGTGATGTCGGTGCTCGCCATCCTCGTGCCGATCCTGGCGGCGATCACCTTCGGTCTGCTGGTGTACCTGCTCCTGCGCAT
>CAYHCN010000019.1:0-13598 GCA_964354945.1 uncultured Eubacteriales bacterium | reverse complement strand
AGTCGACGTCGACCATGCTGCCCACGGAAGCGAACAGCGAGAACCCGATCTGCGCGCTGACGGCCCAGTCGAGCATCCCAGTGCCCAGCGCCCCGCTCTGCGAGATCAGGGCGAGGTTGCCGGGCTCGGGGTTGACCTTCAGGAACGAGGCGTTGAGCCCCACTGTCGGCCTGATGATGCCGAGGCAGTTCGGGCCCACCACACGCATCGGCGAGCCGGCGAGGATCCGCCTGATCTTGCGCTCCAGCGCTTGACCCTGCTTGCCGGTCTCTCCGAAGCCCGCAGAAACGACGATCGCGCCTGCCACCCCCGCGTCGGCACACTCCCTCAGCACGTCAGGCACAGTGGCCGCTGGCGTGGCGATCACCGCGAGGTCGATCGGCTCGGGCACCGCGCCGATCGAGGGATACGTGGGCAGCTCCAGGATCTTGGGGTGCTTGGGATTCACCGGGAAGATGCTGCGTCCCGGCGATGCCATCAGGTTCTCCATGATGGTGCGGCCGACCGAGCCCTCGCTCTCCGATGCGCCGACGAGCGCGACGGTCTGCGGGTCGAACATTCTTCGCATCGTCTACACCTCCGAATGGAGCTTTCCCCGTTTATCGGCAGACGCCGGCGGCGGGCGGCCTTACCTCCGAAAAGAACGCGGCGCGATGACGGTCTGCAGCGGGGGAGCGCGCGCTTGCGGTACCTTATGAAGCCAATGAATGAAGCATGCCTCATATGGGAGCCCCGCCTCGCCGAGCACGACCTCGTGGAGAGCCACCCCTTCGATCCGCGCCGCCTCACGCTGTGCGTCGATCTGATGTCGGCGTACGGGCTGCTCTCGCCGGGCCGAGTCATCCTGCCATGCCCCGCGACCGAGGCCGAGCTGCTGCTCGTGCACTCCTCCGGCTACATCGAGGCGGTCCGAGAATCGAGTGACTGGGGAACCGGACTCCACGCAGGCTCGGGGCTCGGCACCGAGGACAACCCCATCTTCCCGGGGATGCACGACTTCGCCGAGCTGACGTGTGGGGGCAGCATCGTCGCGGTCGAGGAGGTCGTTTCGGGTCGGCGCCCGCGGACCTTCGGGATTGCAGGCGGCCTGCACCACGCCCACCGTTCCCGGGCTTCGGGGTTCTCCGTCTACAACGACCCCGCTGTCGCGATCGCGACCGCTCGCGTCAACCACCCGGGGCTTCGCGCGCTCTACATCGACGTCGATGCTCACCACGGCGACGGCGTGCAGGAGGCGTTCGGCGCAACTGCTGAGGTGCTGACGATCTCGATTCACGAAAGCGGCGTGTGGCTGTTCCCTGGCACGGGCTTCCCGGGCGAGATCGGGTACGGCGAGGGCGAGGGTTTCTCGGTGAACGTCCCACTACCGCCGCTGGCGGGGGACGCGTGTTTCGAACTCGCGTTCGACGCGGTCGTCGAGCCGCTGACGCGCGCGTTCGCTCCTGACGTGATCGTGGCCCAACTCGGCGTCGACGCGCACCACCTCGACCCACAGGCCGACCTCGTGCTGACCCTACCCGGCTATCGTTCGGTGGTGCGACGCCTCATCCGCCTCGCCGACGAGCTGTGCGACGGCAAGCTCGCGGCTCTCGGGGGAGGCGGCTACAACTTGGCGACGGTGCCCCGTGCCTGGGCATGGGTCATGGCCGAGATTGCGGGCGTGACCCTGCCGGAGGAGCTGCCCGCATCGTGGCTTGAGGGTGCCCCCGGGCTCGGCCTCGCCGAGCCGCCCCTGACGCTCGGTGCCGACGATGCCGTATCTATCCCCGAGTCCGAGGCCGCTGCCGCACTCGAGGCCGCCGAAAGCGCCGTCGCAGAGGTCCGTCGTGCCGTCTTCCCGCACCACGGTTTGGTGCCGTAGCGACCTCCTTCCGGCCCGGCCATCGTCATGCCCGCGGCCCCCGTCGGCTTCCCGCGCACTTCACGACCGTGGGTGTAGGTCGACCTGTCGGGCGGGAAGGAAATGAGGGCACCCGATTTCGACGGGTACCCGACGACGAAGGAGGCACATCATGGCTCTCGGTGATTACCGGGCGGCTGCGACACTGCGCGCCGAGGACTTGGAGCGCGCGGCCCGGTTCTACAGCGAGGTGCTTGGTCTGAAGGAATGGTCTGCAGACGAGGGCATGAGGATGTTCGAGGCGGGTCAGGGCACGATGATCAGCATCTACGCCCGACCCGGCATGCCGGCGCCGGAGAACACCACGCTTGGATTCGGCGTTCCACTCGAGCAGTTCGACGCGGTGATCGGCGATCTACGCTCGCGCGGAGTCGTGCTCGAGGAGTACGACCTGCCCGAGATGGGGCTGAAGACCGTCAACGGTGTCGCCGAAATGGAGGGCGCGAAGGCCGCCTGGTTCAAGGACACCGAAGGCAACATCATCAGCGTCGCGACGATGTAGCCCGTCCGCAAAGGACTGATACGCTGGGTCGGCGAACTCCCGCTTCTCGACGCCTACAAGGAGGCCCGTGGCCGAGCCGACCCCCGACCGGGACGCGTCGTCTCAGGCCCGGTCCTCCGCAGCGCCCGTGCTCGTCGCCCTTTCGGTCATGGTCGTGTGGGGCGGGACACCGCTGTTCACCAAGCTTGCCGCCGAACAGATCGACCCGCTTCTCGTGGGAATCCTGCGTACGGTGTTCGCGGGGGTGGTGGCGCTGCCCCTCGTCGCGCTGCGGCGCGACCCGCTGCCCGCGACACGCAAGGGGTTGTACACGCTCGCCTTCTCCGGGTTCGCGGCGTTCATCGCGTTCCCGCTGCTGTTCAGCTTCGGGCAAGCTAAGACCTCAGCGATGCACGGCGCACTGATCCTAGCGACCCTCCCCGTCTTCACGAGCCTGTTCGGCACGCTACTCGAGCGCAGGCGGGTCTCGGCGATGTGGATCGCCGGGTGCGGCATCGCCCTGGGCGGGGAGGCGATCGTGATCGCGATCCGCACCGGGGGGGCATCGAGTGGCTCGAGTCCCCGGGGCGACCTCATCATCCTCGGGTCGTCGGTGGTGTGTTCGCTCGGATACGTCGCCGGCGCGCGGCTCGCGCAGGTCGGCTATCCCAGTCTGCCCACGACGCTGTGGGGCGTCGGCATGGCTGCGGTCGTGCTCCTGCCCCTACTCGGCTGGGCGGTCGCGCGCGACGGCTGGCCCCAGGCCGACGGCACCGCCTGGGGATCGATCCTCGTCCTCGCGGTGCTCACGTCGATCATCGGATACGTCGCGTGGTACTGGGCGCTCGCGGCGGGCGGCATCAGCCGGGTAGCGGGTATCCAGTTCACCCAGCCACTCTTCGGCCTTGCGCTCGCCGCGATCGTTCTCCGGGAGCGGCCCGGTCCCATGGTGCTGGCGGCGGCGGCAGCTATCCTCGCCGGCGCCTGGATGGTCCAGCGAGCCGGTGCGACACCTCGGGTATAGCCACAGGGAAAGATGCCGCAGTCTCAGGAGGAGCCATGAACACGTCCTCACGTGTCGCGAACGACCTCGTCGGCCTGTATCCGCGGCTGGTTGAAGGCGACATGGGCGCCATTGCCGCATTTGGCACCAAAGCGACGGTCGACTCGCCGTACGGCGGGAAACAGCAGCCTCCCGAGTTCATCGCCGAGACCCATGCCTGGCTCGAGCGGCACGAAGCGCGGGTCGACCACCTCAACACGGTGGAGACACCCGGGAGGGTCGTTCACGAGCTGACTCTGCACCTGTCGTTCGACGACGAAGAACGCGAGCTGCCGGTGATGCTCGTCGCCGACGTCGAGGACGACTGCATACGGGATCTGCGCGTGTACCACAGCACGTGGCCGCTTTCGGGAAGCCATCTCGTACGTCGGCCGCTGATGCAATACGACTCGGCCGAGCGTCCCGCCGAACCGGTGGGGACGTACCACGACGCCCTTACCGAGGGTGACGCCGAGAAGGCCGACGCGTGCTTCGAGGCCGATGGCTGCGTGCGGGAGCCAGCCGGCGGCGAGTGGGTATACTGCGGCGAGCAGCGGACAGGCTGGTATCGCACGATCCTCAGCCAGGGACCGATCGCGCTGCACCTCGCCACGATCACCGATGACGGCGAGACAGTGGTCTTCGAGTACATGGCCGACCGGTGGGGGCGCGAGTCGATGGCGCCCCAGGCTGGAGCCGCCGCGTACCAACGCGGTTCCTCGGGCAAGCTCGCGTCGGCGCGGATCTACGACGACATAGAACCGCCGCAATCCCTGAGGGAGTAGCCGATGCGTTCCGACCTCGACATCGCCCACTCAGTCACGCCCCGCCCCGTTCGCGAGATCGCCGCCGAGATCGGCGTGCCCGAGGACTGCTTCGAGCCCTACGGCCGCCACAAGGGCAAGCTTGCATTGGGCGTGCTCGAGGCCGTCGCTGACCGGCCCATGGGGCGCTACATCGACGTCACCGCGATCACGCCGACGCCGCTCGGCGAGGGCAAGACCGTCACCACTATCGGTCTGGGCCAGGCGCTGAAGCGCATCGGCAAGAACGCGGTGACGTGCATCCGGCAGCCGTCGCTCGGGCCGGTCTTCGGCATCAAGGGCGGTGCCGCGGGTGGCGGGTACTCACAGGTGTTGCCGATGGAGGACATGAACCTCCACCTCACCGGCGACACGCATGCGGTCACCTCGGCCAACAACCTGCTCGCTGCCTACGTCGACAACCACATCTTCCACGGCAACCCTCTCGGGATCGACCCCGAGACGGTCACGTGGCGTCGCGTCGTGGACTTGAACGACCGCAATCTCCGCAATGTGGTCACGGGGCTCGGCGGCAAGCACGACGGCGTTCCCGAGGAGACCGGTTTCGACATCACCGCCGCGAGCGAGGTCATGGCGATTCTCGCGATGTCGGCCGACCTCCACGACATGCGTTCCCGGCTCGGCAGGATCGTCATCGGGCTCACCTTCGAGGGCGAGCCGGTGACCGCCGAGCAACTCGGCTGCGCGGGGGCGATGGCCGTGCTCATGAAGGACGCTATCAAGCCGAACATCCTCCAGAACCTCGAGGGTGGTCCGGTGCTCGTGCACGCGGGGCCCTTCGCCAACATCGCCCAGGGCAACAGCTCCATCGTCGCCGACAAGATTGCCCTCCATCTTGGAGAGTACGTGGTCACCGAGTCGGGCTTCGGTGCGGACATGGGCGCCGAGAAGTTCGTTAACATCAAGTGTCGCGCGTCCGGACTCACCCCGGACTGCTTCGTCATCGTCGTGACCGTGCGCGGGTTGATGGCGCATTCGGGGCGATTCGAGATCGTGCCCGGACGCGACCTCGATCCGGCGATGCTCGCTCAGGACCTTGACGTCCTGACCGAGGGAATCCCCAACCTCGAAGCGCACATCGATCACACGAAGGCGTTCGGGGTCCCCGTCGTGGTGGCGGTGAACACGTTCCCGACCGACACGGTGGCCGAGCACTACGTGATCAAGAGGCGGGCGTTAGCGGCGGGCGCCGACTTCGCGGTGTCTCACGAGCTTCACGCCGAGGGCGGCGAGGGCGGTATCGAGCTGGCCGAGGCCGTCGTGCGCGCGTGCGAGATGCCGAAGAACTTCCGGCTGCTGTATCCGGACGACGCGTCGATCAAGCAGAAGATCCAGGCGGTGGCGATGCGCATCTATGGTGCCGACGGCGTGGACTTTGGCGCCGAGGCCCAGGAGAAGATCGAGCTGTACACCAGGCTCGGCTACGCCTCGCTGCCGGTCTGCATGGCGAAGAGCCAGTACTCTCTGTCCCACAACGCGGCACTCAAGGGGCGACCCGTCGGCTGGCGGCTTCCAGTGCGCGACGTGCGCGCGAGCGTAGGAGCGGGCTTCCTCTACCCCTTGTGCGCCGACATCCGGACCATGCCCGGGCTTCCGAGACACCCTGCTGGCAACAACATCGACATCGACGACAGCGGGCGTGTCAGCGGCTTGCACTAAGTCGAGCTCGCTGGGGGTTTCCGACTGCCCACTCCATTCGCGGCCGAGTTCCAGCCGCTCTCGCTCACCGGCCGGGCAGTTCCACCTCGGAAGGTAAGTCTCGCGGGTCAGGCACGATCTGTTCGTCGACGTCGCCCTCGGCGATCCGGTGAACGGGCAGCTTCATGTAGGTCCCCGACGCCTCGACCGCGACGGTCCCGTCGTCCAGCACGATCTCGCCTGTACCCTCGAACAGTCGGCTCGAGTCGCTGGTGATCCTCGCGATCGCGTGCATCTCCCGGTCGAGCGGAACCGGCCTGCGGAACCGTACGCTGAGCGAGACGGTCACTCCCCACGTGTCCGGCTGGATGATGTTGATCGCCCGCCCGATAGTCTCGTCAACTGCTGCCGTCGCGATGCCGCCGTGCATCCGGCCCGGGTAGCCTTGGTGCTCGTCGCACGGCGTGAACACGCCGAGCAGCTCGCCGTTCTCGAGCTCGTAGAACTTGGCCTTAAGACTCAGCGAGTTCTCCTGGCCACAGACCGCACACATCTTGCTGACGTCTTGGGCCTTGCGGACCTTGTACATCACGCCGGTCGCATCCGAACTGCCGAGAGCTTCTCGTCGATCGAGATGTTCGCGTTGAGCACCAGCCCTACCGTCTGAGCGAACTGCCATATCGTGTCGCGGCTGATGTCGTAGCCTGCTGCTTTCGACCCCTTGGGATAGGCCATCCACGTCACAGTCGTTGGACCGACCGATGGGGCGAGGGCCGTCAGGCGCAGCTCGGCCTCTGCCTGCGTCGATGCGAAGTCGAGCACGAAATCGGCTTCCGTGGGGTCATCGACCTCGCTGACGCTGTCGGGGACGTCGAGCCGGTCCCTCAGCCCTTCGGGAAGGTGACGAAACGTCGCCGACATGCCCGGCTTGAGCCGGAGCTTCTCGGCGGGAGTCTTCGCGGTCATGAAGTCCTCCTCGTGGTCGGAACACCCGACGAGTGTAGCGGCTTCAACGCTGGTGATGCGGTCATGCGCAGTGGGCCGCCTACAGGGCTTCGACGCCGGGTCCTGCGATGGGTCCCTCCTCGACCTGCGCCTGTTCGCGCGCGGCGCGTAGTCGGTTGCCTGCTCGGACGCCAAGCGCGGTCAGCGGCGCCGCGAGGATGGTACCGAGCAGCCCGCCGAAGACACCGCCGAGCATGGTCACCACGAGGATCACGAGGGGCGAAAGGCTGAGCGAGGTCCCCATCGTCCTCGCGTTGATGACCGTCTGGAGGAGGTTCTGTGCCACCAGCACGACCACGAGCACGATGAGCGCTTTCGTTGGGCCCGAGGCGCCCAGCGTGATCAGGCACGCGAAGGCACCGGAGAGGATCGCTCCGAAGAACGGGATGTAGCAGGTCAGGAACGTGACGAGCGCGATGGGGATTGCGAGAGGAACGCCGAGCGCCCACACCGCGACCCCGATGACGAAGGCGACCGCAAGCCCCGACAGCGTCGTGCCCCTGAAGTAGCCGCGGAGGCTGTCGACGGCGTCGCGCACGATTCCCTCGCCCAGATCGGCGGGAAGCCCCATGTGGCTCCCGATCCAGGCCGCGATCGCGGCGAAGTCGCTCAGCACGTAGAACATCAACGCGAAGGAGATGAAGACTCCGAAGAACAGAGCGAAGACGCTGGAGAGACCAGAGGAGACTGCCGACCCCACGGAGGAGAGCACGCCCGACGAGGCGGCCTTCTGAGCTGACGCGGTCGACTGCTTCGACAGCAGGCTTTGGAGAGACGGCAACTCGATCCCGAACCCGGCGAGCGCCTGCCTCACGGCGTCCAGGCCGCCCTGGACCTGTGCCTTGATGTGGGACCCTTGGCTCATGACCCCGGTGACCGTGATCCACAGTGTGAGCGCGATGATGGCGATGAGGCCGACCAGCACGATGGTCGCGCCCAGTGCTTTCGGCAGGCCCCGCCTACCCATGGACTCCACGAGCGGAGCCGCGATCGCTCCGACCACTACGGCAACGATCAGCGGCACCGAAATGCTCGCGCTCAGCGAGATGAACGCGAACACCAAGACGATTGCAGCTACGATCCCCACCGCCAGCCACGCCGAGAGCCCTGCGGTCCACAACCAGGACGGGACTGAACTCGTCTGGGCCACGGTTCCGTCGAGCGTCGTGCGTGCTCTGTCAGTGACGCCTGCCATAGATGCCCCCTCGCCGCTTCCTAGTGCTGGATTCTACCTGCTGTTCTCTCCGTGTCGCGGCGCAGCGTCTTACCCGCTGGTTGAATCGCTTGGAATGAACGAGAATCAGTCGCAGCATTCTCGAGGTTGGGGAGTTGGAGGCAGTTCATGGTGCTCTGGAGCGATCTGATCAAGGGTGGTGGCGCGGGAGCGTTCGTCGTCCTTCTGCTTCTCATCTACTGGATCGGCGTCATCATCACGCTCATCTGGGAAGACCGCGAACCGTACGACACGCTCGCGTGGATCCTCGGGCTGATGCTGCTGCCCGGGCTCGGGCTGATCCTGTACTTCATGGTCGGGCGCAACTGGCCCGCGATCACCCAGAAGCGCCCGTGGCTGCACAAGATGCTCGCAGTGCGACGTCCGTTCATGAACGCTATCTACGGGCGATACAGGGCACAGGACGACGCGCTTCTCGAGAAGGCCGACATGACGGTGGTCGGCAAGGTGGGCAAGGCGATCTGGAAGGAGAACGAGGCCGCCCCGCTGCCGGCCCGCACCTTCGAGATCTACCCGAGCGGCGAGGAGTACTTCCCGGTGCTCATCGAGGACCTCGCGCGCGCCCAGCGCTTCATCCACATGCAGTACTTCATCTGGGAGCGAGACGAGCTCACCGAGAAGGTCTGCAACGTCCTCATGGACCGCGCGAAGGCCGGGGTCGAGATCCGGATCCTCAACGATTGGCTCGGCAACATCCAGTACAAGAAGGACCAGCTCAAGGCACTCAAGGCGGCAGGTGTGCAGTGGGGGGCCGACGTCAGCCAGTTCAACAAGGCGAACTACCGCAACCACCGCAAGATGACCATCATCGACGGCGATGTCGGCCACTCCGGCGGCGTGAACATCGGCCAGGAGTACATCGACGGCGGGAAGAAGTACCCAGCGTGGCGCGACACGGGCATCCGCTTCACCGGGCCCGCCGTGGCGGGGCTCCAGCGGCTGTTCGCCGAGCGGTGGTGGGAGAAGTACGACGAGAACCTGTTCCAGGACAAGTACTTCCCCGATCCTTCGCTCGATCCCGGGGCGATCATGACCCAAGTGGTGGCCCAGGGTGTCGAGGACCCCTGGCACTCCGCGACCCGCGCGCACCAGATCGCGATTCTGGGGGCCAAGGAGCGGCTGCTCATCTCGTCGCCGTACTTCGTGCCCGACCAGGCCACCCACGACGCGATGATCGACGCGGCGCTGTCCGGCGTGGAGGTCCACTTCCTCATGACGGGGTGGCCCGACAAGAAGCTGGCGTTCAACGCGGCGAAGTCGTACTGGAGACCGGTGCTCGAGGCGGGCGGCCACATCTATCTGTACAACAAGGGCTTCTTCCACTCGAAGTCGATGGTCGTCGACGATGTCGCGTGCGCGATCGGCACGATGAACCTGGACATCCGTAGTCTGCGGCTTCACAAGGAACTCATGGTGTGGGCGTACGACGAGGCGGTGACCAAGCGGCTAACGGACATCTTCTTCGACGATCTGAAGGAGAGCGCCGAAGTCACGCTCGAGGACATAGAGAAGTGGACCAACTGGGAACACTTCCGCAACTCGTTCTCGAGGCTCACTTCCAACCTGATCTAGGCGAGCGCGCGCACTCGAGCGACGCTGCCATGGCGGCACGAGGGCGGTCCCGAGCGACGGGGCCGCCCTTTTGTTTCGGTGCAAGGGTACGCACTTGAGTGAGGTCGAGGTCCCGAGGGGCCTCCGGACATCGACAGGCTCTTTCGCGCAACGCTCGATTGTGCATAGATGGACGCGCGTTCTGTATCGACTTCTAAGGAGCCGGCATGATCAAGGTCGCGATATGGGGCACGGGCATGATGGGGCAGGGGCTACTCGGCTTCATTCTCGACCGGCCCAAGGACGTGAAGATCGTGGGTGTTATCGCGCACGATCCCCACAAGGAAGGCATGACTGTCGGAGAGCTCATAGGACGGGACTGCGACGTCGCCATGACTACGGACTACGCATCCGTGCTCGCCAAGAAGCCCGATGTCGTGTGCGTCTGCACCCAGAGCTTCCTGCACGAGGTCACCGACCAGGTCGAGCCGTCGGTGAAGGCGGGCGCGAACGTCCTGTGCATCGCCGAGACGCTCGCATACCCCTGGGCGAGCGATCCCGAGTGGGCCGAGCGTTTCGACGCGCTGGCCAAAGAGCACGGCGTGAGCATCCTCGGCACGGGCGTGAACCCTGGCTTCGTGCTCGACGCGCTGCCCGTGATGCTATCTTCGGCGTGCCTGAGGGTGGATCGCATCGAGGCTCAGCGAGTGAACGATCTGTCGCCGTTCGGCCCGACAGTCATGAAGACCCAGGGCGTGGGCACGACGGTCGAGGAGTTTCGCGCGGGCATCGCGGATGGCACGATCGTCGGGCACATCGGATTCCCCGAGTCGATCCACCTGATCGCGAAAGCTCTCGGCTGGAAGATCGACCGAGTCGAGCAGACCCGCGAGCCCATCATCACCGGCGTCGAGCGTTCGACGCCGCACGTGCACGTGGCGCCCGGTGATGTGTGCGGCTGCCGCCACATCGGATGGGGCTACTCCGGCGACGAGCTCAAGATCGAGCTCATCCACCCTCAGCAGATCCACCCCGGCCTCGAGGGCCAAGAGACAGGGGACTACATCCGCGTCTTCGGCGACCCCGACATCAACATGTCGAACCAGCCCGAGATCCCCGGTGGCAAGGGCACCTACGCCAGCACCGGCAACTACATCCCGCTCATCGGCGCAGCTCCGGCGGGCATCGTGACAGTCGTCGATATGCCGCTGCCGCGCTTCTGGGCACCGACCGTCTAAGGGGTGACGCACATGGCCGACGTCGAGCGCTGTCGCATCGACGACTGGGTCGAGATCGAGTACGTGCTCCTCGAGCCCGCCGATCGGTCGCCCGGTTTGCCGCCCGAGACCGCCGAAAAGCCCCTGAAGGCGTGGTTGAAGGGGTTCGCCAAGACGGAGGCAGCTGTCGGCGAGGAGGTCACGGTCACGACGATGACCGGGCGTGAGGTGACCGGCGCGCTGACCGAGGTGAATCCCGGCTATACGCACACGTTCGGCAAGCCCGCGCCCGAGCTCGTGCGGGTCGGTCGCGACCTGCGCCTGCAGGCGGCGGCGTACCGTGCTGCCACCGACAAGGCGGGTGAGTGACATGACCCGTTTCGACGACATCATGGCCCGCAGAGGCGAGATCATGGTCCGCGCCCTCGGCATGGACTACAGCGAATTCGAGCGCACACCGATCACCTTCGACTACGAGGGCATGATGGCCGCGCACGGCTTCACGCTCGAGGACATCATCGGGATCCAGACTGCCGCGGGTGTCGGCAACACGCCAATGCTCGAGCTGCGCAACCTCACCTGCCTCGTGCGCTCGGTCAGCGAGCCGGGGCACGGCGCGCGCATCTTCGTGAAGGACGAAGCCGCGAACGTGGCGGGTTCGTTCAAGGACCGCCGAGCGAGCGTCAGCATTCACGTTGCCAAGCAGAAGGGCTACGAGGGCGTCATCGCCGCCACCTCGGGGAACTACGGGGCAGCCGTCTCGAGTCAAGCCGCACGCAACGGCCTCAAGTGCATCATCTGTCAGGAAGCGTTCGACAGCCGCCACATCGGCCAGCCTGAGATCATCGAGAAGAGCCGCATCTGCGAGGCCTTCGGCGCCGAGGTCATCCAGATGACTGTGGGCCCCGAGCTGTTCATGCACATGCTCGAGCTCCTTGACTCGACCGGCTACCTCGCCGCGTCACTGTACTCGTCCTTCGGCGTGTCGGGCATCGAGTCGTTGGGCTGGGAGCTCGCCCACGAGATGACGGCGCTGACGGGTGCCCCGCCGACGCACGTCGTGGTGACCCACGCCGGCGGCGGCAACACGACCGGTACTGCCCGCGGGCTCAAGCGCGCGGGAGCGACCGACACCCAGATCGTGAGCGCGTCGGTCGATCTGTCGGGGCTTCACATGGCGAGCGACACCGACTTCAACCGAAAGAGCTTCACCACCGGTCACACCGGTTTCGGCGTGCCCTTTGCCACGTGGCCCGATCGTGCCGACGTGCCCCGCAACGCCGCACGCTCGCTGCGCTACATGGACCGCTACCTCACCGTGACCCAAGGAGAGGTCTTCTACATCACCGAAGCGATGTCCAAGCTCGAAGGGCTCGAGCGAGGACCGTCGGGCAACACGGCGATGGCCGCGGCGTTCTCGCTCGCTCGGGAGCTGGCACGCGACGCTACGGTCGTCGTCCAGGAGACCGAGTACACCGGCGCCGGCAAACACCACTGGGCTCAGCTCAACTTCGCTCGGACGATGGGCGTCGAGGTGCGCGCGGGCGACCCGCGAGAGAGCAAGCCGGGCACGTCCATCGTGATTCCCGAGCGACCGGAGCAGATCCGGGCGACCGACTTCGACATCGAGCGCATGCGAACGAGCTACATCCGCAACTCGCTCAAGCATGCGCCCGCAGACTACGCGCCGACCGCTCAAGACATCGAGTTCCTCGCGGAGGACACCAACAGCGACCCCGGTTTCGTCGAGGCCACGATCGCTTCGATCAAGGAGGCCTAGCGCATGGTCCGTCCGGATACCTACAACGAGGTTCGCAAGCACCTCGCCGACCTCGACGACCAACAACTCGAGGCACAGTTCTGGGAGCTCTCCGAGAAGTGCGTCGAGCCGCTCATCGAGCTCGCGCGCACCCACACCTCGCCCTCGATCGAGCGCTCCGTGCTCATGCGGATGGGCGTGGACTCGCTGACGTGCCACGCCGTCGTGGACGAGTGTGAGAAGCGCGGGCTGCTCGGCCACGGGGCCGGCCACGTCGTGCTCGTCTGCATGCAGACCTGGGATGTCGATGCGCCGACGGCGGCTCACCGGCTCGCCGAGGGTGAGGGCTGGGACATCGTCTCGGCGAAGTGGGGGAGCCGATGAGTCCCCTCGATCCGAACGAGAAACTCGATGTTGCCGAGCTGCTCGACGGCATCGAGTCGTATCGCCCTCGGCGCAAGGGATGGCACTGGCGCGAGCAGGTGCCCAATCAGAGGCTCTACGAATTCATCTACAAGGAGACGTCGAAGGGACTCGAGCGCAGCGTGCCGCTCCCGGCGGCGCACTACTTCGACAACATCGACCCGCAGCCCGACTGCGTCGTCACGACCGAGATCGCATCGGGGCGCTTCGAGGACGACATCCGCCGGATGCGCATGGCGGCGTGGCATGGCGCCGACCACATGATGGTCATCCGCACCGCCGGCCAGAGCCACATCGATGGTCTGCTCGAGGGGACGCCTGAAGGAGTCGGCGGCATCGCCGTGACCCGCAAGCAGATTCGGGTGACTCGGCGAGCGCTCGACCTGATCGAGGACGAGGTCGGCAGGCCGATCAACTTCCACAGTTACGTGAGTGGGGTGGCCGGTCCCGAGATCGCCGTCATGTTCGCCGAGGAGGGCGTCAACGGCGCCCACCAGGACCCGCAGTACAACGTGCTCTACCGC